>NZ_JAYMZR010000001.1:0-91584 GCF_035828615.1 Streptomyces sp. H27-D2
TGCTCGGCGATCTCGGCACCGTCGGTGCGCTCGCGCGCACCTGGGAGGACGACGAACCGCTGTCCTCCGCGCCGCTGCTCCACCTGCTCACCAACGACGGAGGCTCCTGACCATGCCCGCACCGAAGACCGCCGCTCCCACGATCCTGCTGGTCGGCCACGGAATGGTCGGGCAGCGCTTCCTGGAGGCGCTCGCCGACCGGGGCCTCACCGACACGGCCCGGGTGGTGGTGCTCTGCGAGGAGCCGCGACCCGCGTACGACCGGGTGCGGCTGACCTCCTACTTCTCCGGCAGCACGCCCGACGAACTCTCCCTCGTGGACGAGGGCTTCATGGCGCGGCACGGCATCGAGCTGCACCTCGGCGACCCGGCGCAGTCCATCGACCGGGAGGCGCGCACCGTCACCTCGCGCGCCGGGCTGACCATCGCGTACGACACGCTCGTGCTGGCCACCGGCTCGTACCCGTTCGTACCGCCCGTCCCCGGCAAGGACAGCGAAGGCTGCTTCGTCTACCGCACCATCGAGGACCTGCTCGCGATCGAGGAGTACGCCAAGGGGGCGGCCACCGGAGCGGTCGTCGGCGGCGGGCTGCTCGGTCTGGAGGCGGCGGGGGCGCTCAAGGGGCTCGGCCTCGACACGCACATCGTCGAGTTCGCGCCCCGTCTGATGCCCGTCCAGGTGGACGAGGGCGGCGGCGCGGCGCTGCGCCGGACCGTCGAGGGCATGGGGCTGACGGTGCACGCCGGGGTCGGCACCCAGGAGGTCACCGCGGACGACGCGGGCGCGGTCGCGGGCATGACCCTGTCCGACGGCTCCACCCTCGCGACCGACCTCGTCGTCTTCTCCGCCGGCGTGCGCCCGCGCGACCAGCTCGCCCGCGACAGCGGCCTGCGGGTGGGCGAGCGCGGCGGCATCGCGGTCGACGAGCAGTGCCGCACGAGCGACGCGGCCGTGTACGCGATCGGCGAGTGCGCGCTCGCCGCCGACGGCCGGGTCTACGGACTGGTCGCGCCCGGCTACGAGATGGCGCAGACCACCGCCGACGCCATAGCGGGCCTGCCCGGCTCGTTCAACGGCACCGACACCTCCACCAAGCTCAAGCTGCTCGGCGTGGACGTGGCCTCCTTCGGCGACGCACACGGCACGGCGGACGGCTGCCTCGACGTCGTCTACTCCGACTCCCGCTCCGGCGTCTACAAGAAGCTGGTCGTCAGCGCGGACGGCGTGCTGCTGGGCGGCGTGCTGGTCGGCGACGCCGACTCGTACGGCATGCTGCGCCCGCTCACCGGCTCCGTACCGCCCGTTTCCCCCGAGCAGCTCGTCCTCCCGGCGGGGCTCGGCGCGCCGGCCGCGCTCGGCCCGTCCTCGCTGCCCGACGCGGCGGTCATCTGCAACTGCCACCACGTCACCAAGGGCGCGATCCGCTCGGCCGTCACCGAGCACCAGTGCGTGGACGTGCCCGCCGTGAAGAAGTGCACCAAGGCGGGCACCGGCTGCGGCAGTTGCGTGAAGGTGCTCACCACACTCGTCAACGACGAGCTGGAAGCGAGCGGCGTCAGCGTCGACAAGGGGCTGTGCGGCTGCTTCGCGCACACCAGGGCCGAGCTGTACGAGATCGTGCGCACCCTGCGCATCACCACCTTCGCCGCGCTCCTCGACAGCCACGGCCGCGAGCCCGCCCGCAGCGGCGACGGCTGCGAGGTCTGCAAACCGACCGTCGGCTCGATCATCGCCTCCCTCGCGCCCGCCCTCGGCGCGAGCGGCTACGTCCTGGACGGCGAACAGGCCGCCCTCCAGGACACCAACGACCACTTCCTCGCCAACCTCCAGAAGAACGGCTCGTACTCGATCGTGCCCCGCATCCCCGGCGGCGAGATCACCCCCGAGAAGCTCATCGTGATCGGCGAAGTGGCACGGGACTTCGGCCTCTACACGAAGATCACCGGCGGCCAGCGGATCGACATGTTCGGCGCGCGCGTCGACCAACTGCCGCTGATCTGGACCCGGCTGGTCGACGCCGGATTCGAGTCCGGTCACGCGTACGGCAAGGCGCTGCGCACCGTGAAGTCCTGTGTGGGCTCGACCTGGTGCCGCTACGGCGTGCAGGACTCCGTCCGGATGGCCATCGACCTGGAGCTGCGCTACCGGGGCCTGCGCTCCCCCCACACGCTCAAGTCGGCCGTCTCCGGCTGCGCCCGCGAGTGCGCGGAGGCGATGAGCAAGGACTTCGGCATCATCGCCACGGCCGAAGGCTGGAACCTGTACGTCGGCGGCAACGGCGGCGCCACCCCCCGGCACGCCGATCTGCTGGCCCAGGACCTGAGCGACGCGGAGCTCGTCCGCCTCATCGACCGCTTCCTGATGTTCTACATCCGCACCGCCGACCGCCTGGAGCGCACCTCCGCCTGGCTGGAGCGGATCGAGGGCGGCCTGGACCACATACGGGACGTGGTCGTGCACGACTCGCTCGGCCTGTGCGCGGAGCTGGAGGCCCTGATGGCCGGCCATGTGGACGGCTACCGCGACGAATGGGCCGAGACCGTCAACGACCCGGAGCGCCTGCGCCGCTTCGTCTCCTTCGTCAACGCACCCGACGCCCCCGACCCGACCGTCCGCTTCGTCCCGGAGCGCGACCAGGTCAAGCCGGACCTCACGCTGCTGGCCGGCCCGACCATCCCCGTACGCACCCTGGAAGGGACCGCTACTCGATGACTACCGCGCCTGTACAGACCAGCGAGCAGACGCAGGAGGCGGCCGGCGCCGCCGGCCGCTACGTCGAACTCCGGATCGGGCAGAACTGGGTCGCGGTCTGCGAGCTGGCCGACCTCACCCCCGGCCGCGGCGTCGCCGCCCTGCTGCCGGACGGCCACCAGGTCGCGGTCTTCCTCGACCGGGACGGCCGCTCGTACGCCGTCGGCAACCGCGACCCCTTCTCCGGCGCGTACGTCCTCTCCCGGGGCCTGCTCGGCTCGGCCGCCGGCCGCCCGTTCGTCGCCTCCCCCCTCCTCAAGCAGCGCTTCGACCTGGCGACCGGCGGCTGCCTGGACGACGAGACGGCGAGCGTGCCCGCTTACGTCACGCGGAGGTCGGGTGAGTCGGCTGCCGGGTGACGGGGCTGCCGGGTGACGGGGCGGACGCCGATCGCTCAGTGCGGCAGCAGAACCGCGATCGCGAGAGAACCGATCACCGCGCCGGAGAGCAGCGCGGTGGCCAGCCGCCCGCGCCGCCCGGTGAGCGCACGGCCGAGTACGGTGCCGCCCCCGGCCAGCAGCAGCTGCCAGCTCGCGGAGGCGGCGACGACTGCCGAGAGGTAGCCGATCTGCTCCGCAGGGCTCATGTCCACGGCCACTTGCCGGCCCAGCATGAGCGCCACGAAGTAAATGGCCGGCCACGGGTTGAGGGCGGTCAGCCCCAGATAGGTGACGTAGGCCCGGAACGGGGTGATCCGGGCGCCTCGGGGGCCGCTCGCCCCGGACGAGTCGTGACGGTGCCGTATCGCTGTCACGACGATGCGGAGCGCCATCGCCATGAGGATCGTCGAGGCGATCCACCGCATCAGCCCCATGAACGGCCGGACCGTGCTCGCCAGCGCGTTTCCGCCGAGCACGGCGGCGACGGCGTAGCAGGCGTCCGCCGTGGCAGCTCCGGCCGCCGCCGCGGCTCCCACCCGGAACGAGGACCGCGCGGTGAGGCTCACCATCGACACCGCGACGGCGCCGACGGGTACGGCGAGGCCGTATCCGGCCCAGAGCCCGGCGGCTATCGCCCCGATCACGAGCGAGTGCGAGTGCGAGTGCCGGTGCGGGGACGAGTTCGGGGATGAGTCCGGGGGTTTGACGTGGCGCGGGATTTCGCAGGGTATCCGCAGGTGAAGGGCGTTTCGGCTGTCATGCGGACAGTCTCGATCGGCATGACCGTTCGGGTCCATCGAAGATTTCCGCACCGGACCTTGTTGGATGAACGCATGATCGACCCACGCCTCCAGACCCTCCGAGTGCTGCGCGAGAAGGGCACCGTCACCGCGACCGCCGAGGCGCTGCATCTCACCCCCTCCACGGTCTCCCAGCAACTCCGCCGGCTCTCGGCCCAACTCGGCGTCGCCCTGCTGGAACCGGTCGGCCGCAGAGTGCGGCTGACTACCGCGGCTGTGACACTCCTGGGTCACGCCGACGCCCTCAACGCCCTGTGGGAGCGCGCCGCCGCGGATCTGGCCGCGCACCGCGACGGGGAGGCCGGACAGCTACGGATTTCCGGAGTGGCGACAGCTCTCGCGGCCGTGATCGCACCAGCGGCCGAGAAACTGCGGCGCCGTCATCCGCAGCTGACCCTTCATCTGACGGAGGACGCCGGGGAGAACCGCTTCGAACTGCTGCTGGCGCGGCAGACCGACATCGCTGTCGTCATCCCCACGCCGACCGGCCCGCCTCCCGACGACCCGAGGTTCGAGCAACGTCCCCTCCTCGAAGAGCCGCAGGATCTGCTCGTCCCGGCCGGCCACCCCTTCGCCGACCGGGACGGTGTGGAACTCGCCGAGGCCGCGAGCGAGACGTGGATCCGCGCGGGAGATCCGCACGACCAGCATCAATTGCTCCTCACGACGTGCGCCGCGGCCGGCTTCACGCCCCGGGTGGCTCACAACGCCGTCGACTGGTCCGCGATAGCCTCCCTCGTCGCCCATGGGTTCGGCGTCTGCCTGGTGCCGCGCCTCGCGCCGGTCCCGCAGCACTACAGCGTCACCCGCGTACGCCTGCGCGGCGAGCCGGCCCCCGCGCGCCGGCTCATCGCCTGCGTGCGCCGCGGCAGCGACCGACAGGCGCCCGTCGCCCGCGGGCTCGCCGCGTTGCAGGAAGCCGCCGCCCAATGGGCAGCGCGAGGCAGACTGCCCCTCGGCAACGTCGGCCCGGACCCGGTCGGCACAGCGGATATGCCTGACCCCGGGCTGAGCGGGCAGGGTCCTCTCACGTCAGCTGGAGACCGGCGCTGACGACGGACGAGGAACGACACGGACCCAGGCGAAGGAGCGCAGCAGACGTGACGGGCTGGAACGCGAACGACATCCCCGACCAACATGGCCGCACCGCCATCGTGACCGGCGCGAACAGCGGCATCGGCTATGTCACGGCACGCGAGTTGGCCCGGCGCGGCGCGCGGGTCGTGCTGGCGTGCCGGGACGAGACGCGCGGCCGGGACGCCGAGGAGCGGATGCGGGAAGAAGTACCCAAGGCGCGGCTCCGGTTCGCCCCGCTGGATCTCGCGGATCTGGCGTCCGTACGGGCCTTCGCCGGCTGGTACGACAAGGTCGGGTTCAGGGCCGAGGGCGACGGCCGCTGCGATTCCGACGCCGACGATCAGCTGGACCTGCTCGTCAACAACGCGGGGGTCATGGCGCTGCCCTACGGCATCACGGCCGACGGCTTCGAGCGGCAGTTCGGCGTCAACCACCTCGGGCACTTCGCGCTGACCGGGCTGCTGCTGCCGAAATTGCTCGCGACTCCCGGCTCGCGGGTCGTCAGCGTGTCGAGCGGCCTCCATATGCTGTCCAACATCGATCTGGGCGACCTCAACAGTGAGGGCGGCTATCACCGCTGGATCGCCTACGCCCGGTCCAAGAGCGCCAATCTGCTGTTCGTCCACGAGCTGTCCCGGCGGCTGGCGCGGGCCCGCGCCGATGTGCTGGTGGCCGCCGCGCACCCCGGCTACGCCGCCACCAATCTGCAGACGGCCGGGCCGCGGATGGAGGGCCGCCGGCGCGTCGAGCGGCTGGTCGAACTGGGCAACCGGATCGTCGCCCAGCCCGCCGAGGCCGGCGCACTGCCCTCCCTGCACGCCGCCACCGCGCCCGGCGTCGCCCCCGACTCCTTCACCGGCCCGCGCGTGCAGGGCTTGCGCGGCGCGCCCGTGCGCTCCTGGCGTGCCCCGTGGACGCGCGACGACAGGGCGGGCGAGCTGCTGTGGGATGCCTCCGAGCAGCTCACCGGCGTGCGGTACGAGGGGCTGGAGCCGTCCTTCGGCGGCTGACGGGCCGCGGGCCACCGACCCGGCCGTTCCCGACCGGGTCGGCCCCGGCCTGCCCCGGCCGGGGGCGCGAGGCGGGTTCCGCCAGGCCGCCCGGGCGGATTCCGGCGAAGATGGACCCGGAGGACCGGCAACCTGGTGTCCCCCGGGACCGGAGGAACGGAGCACCGCATGAATGACCTCACCGCGCTGGCCGAGGAGCACCTCGCCAAGGCCCACACGTCCGACCACGGCCGCAGCGCGCAGCTGATCGTGCACGAGGGACCACTGCGCCAGACAGTCATCGCGCTGGTTTCCGGCACGGCGCTCGACGAGCACAACGCGCCCCCCGCCGCGAGCCTGCACGCCCTGCGCGGCCGGGTGCGCCTGACAGCGGACAGCGGGGACCACGAGCTGTCCGCCGGGCAACTGCACGGCATCCCGCAGGAGCGGCACGGACTGCTGGCGCTGGAGGACTCCGTGGTGCTGCTGACGGCCGTCACCGCCACGGGGGCCGGCCCGGAGGCGCGGCCCTGAGCCGGAGCGCGGCGGCGTAGCCCTGAGGGCCGTCCCTGCGGTGCGGGCGCCCTGACGCGAGGGCCTGACGCGCGGCCCCGCGGTACGGCCCTGACGGCCCTACGGTCCGGGCCTGACGCGCGGCCCCGCGGTACGGGCCGAGCACGGCCTTGGGCCCCGGGCCCCGGCTCTGCGGCCGGCCCGCTCTGAGGCCAGTCCCGCGCGCAGCCCGAAACGCAGCCCTCCCGCCCCGGCGCACGCCCCCAGCACGCATCCGCGAGGCACACCCGGCGCGCCCCGCCACCGCACCGCTCACAACCCCGACGCGTCAAAGACCGCACGCGCCCCCTCCCCGTCGATCCGGTCCGCCAGGGCCTGGAGCGGCCCCGCACCGCACCGCAGCAGCCCACGCTCGCGGGAGAGCCGCACGCCCCCGTCCACGACGTGCCAGAGCATCGGATTCGCGGTGAACGCCCTGGGGTCCAGCTCCACCCGGCCGCCGAGCGCGTCGCGCAGCACCAGACGCGGCGCCATGCCGTCCGCGCGCCGTACCAGGACCAGCAGGTCGGTCCGTACCCGCCGCTCGCGGAGCATCCCGCGCACCGCGAGCCAGTCCCGCCCGGCCGTCACTCTCGGCGGGTACAGAATGCCGAGGAGCACCAGCGCGAGACCGACCCAGCAGGCCGCACGCGGCAGATCGAGCGTGCCGTTGCAGACATCGATGAGCAGCATGACGGCCAGGGCGCCCGCCGGGCAGAGCGTCGCGGCGCGCCGTTCGGCCGCCCAGGTGCGGTCGCGGGCCCGCACGGGCCCCACAGGGTCCGCGTGGGCGTCGCCGTGCACAGCCGGCAGCGCCCATGGCGCCGGTGTCCGCCCTGCCGGCCGCCGTCGCTCCCCGGCGGGCCGGTACGGGGATCTGTCCCGTCCCGCATCGTCATCACCCCTCGTCGAACCGAGCCCTCTTCGCCGTGCCATGGGCAGGACGCTAGAACCGTCTCACCCTGACCGGTGACACATTGACGCGGAACTGACGTGGCATCGCCCGACCTTGACGCAGCGCTGACATCCGTCGGCTGCTGTCAGCCCGCCGATGCGCGTCTTCTGCCGCCTCGTGGCCGGTACCGGCCATCGACGCGACGGCGTGCGCGAACGGCCCCGCGCCCCCCGCCCCGGGAACCCGACATACGGCCGCAACGCACCTGTCGCAATCCACCCCCATCGTTGATCGTTGAGTCATACGCTGACGAACGGCCAGTCAAATGGTCAGCCGATCGGTCACCGGAAGCACATCGCGAGCACATCGCAAGCGCACCGGAGCGAGGGGGCACCACATGTCCATCAGCCGCAGACGACTCCTCGGCACGGGCGGCGGCATCGCCGCGGCGGGCGCGCTGGCCGCCGCGTGCGGGTCCAACACCGGCCGGGAGTCCGATGGTTCGGGCGGCGGGCCGATGTTGAGCCACTGGTATCACCAGTACGGCGAGGCGGGCACCGAGAAGGCCGTCAAGCGGTACGCGGCCGACTACGACAAGGCCGACGTCAAGGTCCAGTGGCGGCCGGGGAACTACGACCAGCAGACCTCCGCCGCCCTGCTCACCGATTCAGGCCCGGACGTCTTCGAGGTGGACGGGCCCACTCTGGACCAGATCCAGGGCGGCCAGGTCGTCGACCTCACCGACCTCTTCGACGGCGTCAAGGACGACTACAGTCCAGCGGTCCTCGCCCCGAAGACGTACGAGGGCAAGATCTGGGGCATTCCGCAGGTCATCGACATGCAGATGCTCTACTACCGCAAGAGTCTGCTGGCCGACGCCGGGGTGAAGCCGCCCCGGACCCTGGACGAGCTGGTCGACGCCGCGAAGGAGCTCGCCACCGGCAAGGTCAAGGGCCTCTTCCTCGGCAATGACGGCGGCGCGGGCGTCCTCGGCGGCACCCCGCTGCGCGCGGCCGGGCTGGAGCTGGTCACGGACGACGGCGAGGTCGGCTTCGACGACCCGGCCGCCGCCCGCACGCTGGGCAAGCTGCGCGCGCTCTACAGCGACAAGTCGCTGCTGCTGGGCGCGCCCGCCGACTGGTCCGACCCCTCGGCGTTCGTCCAGGAGCTGACCGCGATGCAGTGGTCCGGACTGTGGGCCCTGCCGATGATCGAGAAGGAGCTGGGCGACGACTTCGGGGTGATCCCGTTCCCGAAGGACGGCCCGGCGGGCAGGCCGTCGGTCCCGGTGGGGGCGTACGGCGCGGCGGTGAGCGCCCGCAGCGCGCACAAGGCGCGCGCCAAGGCGTACGCGAAGTGGCTGTGGATCGACCGGACCGACCACCAGGAGGACTTCGCGCTCTCCTACGGTTTCCACATCCCGGCCCGGATCTCGCTCGCGAAGAAGGCCGACAAGCTCAAGCGGGGCGCGGCGGCGGACGCGGTGCGCTTCACCAACGACTACGGCTACGCCCAGCCGCTGCTGTGGACGACCGCGAGCCGTACCGCCTACCAGGACGCGCTCAGCCGCATCATCAAGGACGGCGCGAATCCGGAGAGCGAGCTGAAGTCGGTGGTCCGCAAGGTGCGCGCTGAGCTGCGGCGCGTCCAGAAGAAGGGCTGAGCGTGCGGCGGGCGCTGCTGGGGCCGCAGAACCGCACTCTGTGGTTCTGGGTCTTCGTCGGCCCGTTCGCGGTCGGGCTGGGCCTCTTCACCTACGTGCCGCTGGCCTGGAGCGTCTACCTCGGCTTCTTCGACGCGCACAACACCGTCTCGCCGACCGATTTCGTCGGGCTGGACAACTACGCGGCGATGCTCCGCGACGACGCGTTCACCAGCAGCCTCGGCACCTTCGTGCTCTTCTCCGCCTTCATCGTGCCGACGACGTACGCGCTGTCGCTCGCGCTGGCCCTGATGGTCAACCGGATCCGGTTCATGCAGGCGTTCTTCCGGTCGGTGTTCTTCCTGCCGACGGCGTGCTCGTATGTCGTCGCGTCGCTGATCTGGAAGATGTCGATCTTCAACGGGGTGCGGTTCGGGCTGGCCAACACCGTGCTCGACCGGCTCGGCCTCGACCAGGTCGCCTGGCTGTCGACGACCCATCCGCCCTGGTACTGGCTGGTCATCGTCACCGTACGGCTGTGGTTGCAGGCGGGCTTCTTCATGGTGCTGTTCCTGGCCGGACTCCAGCGCATCGCGCCGCAGTTGTACGAGGCGGCGGCGGTGGACGGCGCCAGGCCGGGCTGGCAGGTCTTCCGGCACATCACCTTCCCGCAGCTGCGGGCGACGTCCGTCGCGGTCGTCCTGCTGCTGGTGATCAACGCGTTCCAGGCGTTCGACGAGTTCTACAACCTGCTGTCCGACGCGCGCGGCTACCCGCCGTACGCCCGCCCGCCGCTCGTCTACCTCTACTACACCGCGCTCGGCCAGGGGCAGAATCTGGGGCTCGGCAGCGCGGGCGCGGTGATCCTCGCGCTGATCATCGCGGTGGTGACGGTGGGCCAGGCCCGCTGGTTCGGCCTCGGCCGGAAGGAGGACTGACCCGTGCACGACGCCCTGACCCGGGTGGGCCGCACACTGCGGCTCGCCCTGCTGATCGCGCTGGCCCTGCTCTTCCTGATCCCGTTCTACCTCCTGGTGCGCAACGGGCTGGCGACCGAGCAGGACATCACGTCCGCCGACTGGACCTTCTTCCCCGCCGAGCTGCGGTGGTCGAACCTGCGCGAGCTGTTCGAGGACCCGGCCGTGCCGATGGCCCGTGCGCTGGTCAACTCCACGCTGATCGCCGTCGCGAGCACGCTGGGCACCCTGCTGCTCGCCTCGCTGGCCGGCTACGGGCTGGCCCGCATCCCGTACCGGCACGCGAACGCGGTCTTCTACGCGATCCTCGGCACGATGATGGTCCCGGCCGCCGTCACCTTCGTACCGAGCTTCGTGCTCGTCTCGTCACTCGGCTGGATTTCGACCCTGCGCGGGCTGATCGTCCCGACGCTGTTCAGCGCCTTCGCCGCGTTCGTCTTCCGGCAGTACTTCCTGGGCTTCCCGCGCGAGCTGGAGGACGCGGCGCGGGTCGACGGGCTGGGCTACTGGCGGACGTACTGGCGGATCGTCGTCCCCAACTCGCGGCCGGTGTTCGCGGCCGTCGGCACGATCGTCTTCATCGGGGCCTGGAACTCCTTCCTGTGGCCGCTGGTCATCGGCCAGGACCGCGACTCCTGGACGGTTCAGATCGCTTTGTCGACGTACACGACCGCGCAGACCGTGGTGCTGCACAAGCTGTTCATCGCGGCGGCCGTGTCGATCCTGCCGCTGCTGGTGGTGTTCGTGCTGCTACAGCGCTTCATCGTGGCGGGTGTCGAACGGTCCGGCATCGACGACTGAGCGAACGGCCGTCTCCGCCGGGGCGTACGGGGCGTACGGGCTACGACCGCCCTCCCCGCCACGCCCCTCCCCGCCACGCGCCCCACCACGCGCCCCGCCGCGCGCCTCCCCCACCGCGCGCCCCCCGCGCGCCTCACCGCCCCGTGCCGCTGGCCGCCTCGGACAGCGTCCGCACCCCCGCGCCGCCGCGCAGCAGAGCCGCGCCCAGCGGGGTGAGCGTGTGCAGCACGGCGGTGCCGTTCCGCAGCGTGACGACCAGCCCGGCGTCTCGCAGCACACTCGCGTGCTGACTCGCCGAGGCCAGCGACACGCCGACCCTGCGGGAGAGCTCGCTGGTCGTACAGCCGCCTCCGACGGCTTGCAGCACGGCGGACCTGGTGTTGCCGACCAGCTTGCCCAGCGAGCGCGGCGCGGTGGCCCCGAAGGGCCGTGCGAGGGCCGTGGGCGCGGCCGCCGGGCTGTGCTCCACCGGATACACCAGCAGCGGCGTCAACTGCGCGTCGTGCAGCGCCACCGGAGTGCGGCGGCAGAAGAACGACGGCAGGAGCAGCAGCCCCCGGCCGTCCAGATGCAGGTCCCGGTCGACCGGGTAGTCGGCCTCCAGCACCGGCGGACGCCAGCGCATCATCGGCGGCAGCGAGGCCAGCAGCCGGTCCGCTCCGCCGTCCAGCAGGGCCCGCCCGCGCGCCGCCCGGTCGGCCTCTATCCGGGCCTGTATATGCGGCCAGTACGGCCCGACGGCGGCCCGGTAGTAGTTGCGCAGTGCGCCCGTCAGCCGGCCCAGCGGGGCACTGTCGCCCTCCGCCAGGGTGCGGGCCCAGGAGGGCAGGCTGCGCGAGGCGGGAAGCCTCGACATGTCGACCCGCAGCCGGTCCTCAGGGGTCGCGCGCAACGCCTCCAGCGCGGCTTCCAGTCCTTGCGCTCCCTCCGGGGGCGTCAGAAAGTCCGGGAAATAACCGCGGGACGGAACCAGCGGCCCGAGCAATCGTGCTTCACTGTTCAACCGAGTACGGGTTTCGGAGCGCCATTCATCAAAGACCAACGCCCCCTGCCTGTCCCGTAGTCGGTGAAAACTGAGAATGGTTTCCCATAAAGCGTCCGGGCGCGCGGCGATCCGCACCCGAGCGAGATCGAGTCCAGTGAAATGGACGCGTAGCACCAAACCCCCACTTGCAACCGCGGTCACCCCCAGCAATGAGTATGCACACCGACACAGGCCGTCACCACGCTCTTTTAGCCACAGTTGAAACAGGTCGCGAGGTCAGGCCCGCGAACGAAAGGCTGTACCCCGTCGAGCACAGCGGAACAATCGAAGGGCTGTCGTGGGGGCAGCGCGGCGATTGCTCGTGGCGGCTGGGTACCGCCCGGTGCCGACATGGGAGGCGGCCCGCGGTTCAGTGACCCCGAGCACACTGAACCGCGGGCCGGATGTAGCGGCGGGATTCAACTTCCGCCGTCTCTTCGACTCCCGTTCGACTCGGCTCCCGTTCGAGGCCCGGTTATCCACGCGACGGCGACGGACGGCCTCAATTGAAAACCGCCGGGATTCCTCTTCGCTCCGGCGCCACGGACTCCAGGCGCGCCGGCTCCGCTCCAGGCACGCCGGCTCCAGGGACACAGAAAAAATGCGGGGGCGGCCCCCGCACAGGAGCCGCCCCCGTAGGGAAGCCGGAGCCGCCGCCGGGCTGAGGGTCGGGGTTGCCCGGCGGCGGCTTCGGTGGTTCATGGAGCCCTGCGCACAGCGCCCCGGACGGAGCGCCCCGCGTCAGCGGCTGTCGCTGCCCTTGCTCGCGGCCGCCGCGCGGCCCGCTTCCAGGCGTGCGACGGGGATGCGGAACGGCGAGCAGGAGACGTAGTCCAGGCCCACCTCGTGGAAGAAGTGCACCGACTCCGGGTCGCCGCCGTGCTCGCCGCAGACCCCGAGCTTGAGGTCGGGACGGGTCGCGCGGCCGGCTGTGACGGCGGAGCGTACGAGTGCGCCGACGCCGTCCCGGTCGATGGTCTCGAACGGGCTGACCCCGAAGATGCCCTTCTCCAGGTACGCGGTGAAGAAGCTCGCCTCGACGTCGTCGCGGGAGAAGCCCCACACGGTCTGGGTGAGGTCGTTCGTGCCGAAGGAGAAGAACTCGGCGGCCTCGGCGAGCTGACCGGCGGTCAGCGCGGCGCGGGGCAGCTCGATCATGGTGCCGAGGGTCAGCTTGAGCTCGGTGCCGGTGGCCGCCTCGACCTCGGCGATGACCTTCTCGGCCTCGTCGCGGACGATCTCCAGCTCCTGCACGGTGCCGACGAGCGGGATCATGATCTCGGGGCGCGGGTCGCCCTTCGCGTTCTTGCGGTGCGCGGCGGCCTCGGCGATGGCCCGTACCTGCATGGCGAACAGACCGGGGATGACCAGGCCGAGCCGCACGCCGCGCAGGCCGAGCATCGGGTTCTGCTCGTGCAGCTTGTGCACGGCCTGGAGCAGCCGCAGGTCGTTCTCGTTGGCGTCCTTGCGGGACTCGGCGAGGGCGACCCGGACCGACAGCTCGGTGATGTCGGGCAGGAACTCGTGCAGCGGCGGGTCGAGCAGCCGGACGGTGACCGGCAGCCCGTCCATCGACTCGAACAGCTCGATGAAGTCGGCCTTCTGCAACGGCAGCAGCGAGTCCAGCGCCTGGTCGCGCTCGCTGTCCGTGTCGGCCAGGATCAGCCGCTCGACCAGTTCCCGGCGCTCACCGAGGAACATGTGCTCGGTGCGGCACAGCCCGATGCCCTGGGCCCCGAAGCGGCGGGCGCGGTTGGCGTCCTCGGCGTTGTCCGCGTTGGCCCGTACCCGCAGCCGGCGCACCCGGTCCGCGTACGCCATGATCCGGTGCACGGCCTGCACCAGTTCGTTGGCGTCGTCGGCGCCCGCGTGCATCCGGCCCTCGAAGTACTCGACGACCGGCGAGGGCACGACCGGGACCTCGCCGAGGTAGACCTTGCCGGAGGAGCCGTCGATCGAGACGACGTCACCCTCCTCGATCACGATGGCGGCCTTGCCGTCCGGGCCGCGCGCGGTCATCCGGCGGCGCTTGGTGTCGACTTCCAGCTCCTCCGCGCCGCACACGCAGGTCTTGCCCATGCCGCGGGCGACGACGGCCGCGTGCGAGGTCTTGCCGCCGCGGCTGGTCAGGATCCCCTCGGCGGCGATCATGCCGTTGAGGTCGTCGGGGTTGGTCTCGCGGCGGATCAGGATGACCTTCTCGCCGGACCGGGACCACTTCACGGCCGTGTACGAGTCGAAGACGGCCTTGCCGACGGCGGCGCCCGGCGAGGCGGCGATGCCCCGGCCGAGCAGATCCGCCTTGGCGGTCTCGTCGAAGCGAGGGAACATCAGCTGCGCGAGCTGCGCCCCGTTCACCCGTTGCAGCGCCTCGGCCTCGTCGATCAGCCCCTGGTCGACGAGTTGGGTGGCGATCCGGAAGGCCGCGCCCGCGGTGCGCTTGCCGACGCGGGTCTGGAGCATCCACAAGTGGCCGCGCTCGATGGTGAACTCGATGTCGCACAGGTCCTTGTAGTGCGTTTCGAGCGTCTCCATGATCTGCATCAGCTGGTCGTACGACGCCTTGTCGAGCTGCTCCAGATCGGCGAGCGGCACGGTGTTGCGGATGCCCGCGACCACGTCCTCGCCCTGCGCGTTCTGCAGGTAGTCGCCGTAGACGCCCTGGTGGCCGCTGGCCGGGTCGCGGGTGAAGGCGACGCCGGTGCCGGAGTCGGGGCCCAGGTTGCCGAAGACCATCGAGCAGATATTGACCGCGGTGCCGAGGTCGCCGGGGATGCGCTCCTGGCGGCGGTAGAGCTTGGCGCGGTCGGTGTTCCACGAGTCGAAGACCGCGCGGACGGCGAGGTCCATCTGCTCGCGCGGCTCCTGCGGGAAGTCGTGGCCGGTCTCCTTGACCACGATGTCCTTGAAGTTCTCGACCAGCGTCTTGAGGTCGGCCGCGTCCAGGTCGACGTCGGTGGCCGCGCCCTTGGCGTGCTTGGCCGCCTCCAGCGCTTCCTCGAAGAGGTCGCCGTCGACGTCGAGCACGGTCTTGCCGAACATCTGGATGAGCCGCCGGTAGGAGTCCCAGGCGAACCGCTCCTCGCCGGCCTGGGCGGCGAGCCCGATGACCGAGGCGTCGGAGAGGCCGATGTTCAGGACGGTGTCCATCATTCCGGGCATGGAGAACTTGGCGCCGGAGCGGACCGAGACCAGCAGCGGGTCGTCGGCCTGGCCGAGCTTCTTGCCCATCTTCTTTTCGAGGGCGTCGAGGTGCGCGCTGACCTCGTCGCGCAGCGCCGCGGGCTCGGTGCCGCTGTCGAGGTAGACCTTGCACGCCTCGGTGGTGATCGTGAAGCCCGGAGGGACGGGCAGACCGAGGTTGGTCATCTCGGCGAGGTTGGCTCCCTTGCCGCCGAGCAGGTCCTTGAGATCCCTGTTGCCCTCGGTGAAGTCATAGACGAACTTCTGGAGAGCTGGCTGGGATACGTGGGGATCTTGAATTTCCGACACGGGTCTCGACTCCTCCTGGGGATCCCCCCGGATGAAGTTGGGGGAGGGCTGCCCTGACGGCGGGAAACATACCCAGATCGAAGGCATCTGGGTACGTCCACTTGGCCGTCATACGGCCGTAACCACCCGGCTGCCGCGACATCGAAAGTGATGCACGCCACGACGCCTGTGATCCACGGGAAATTCGGGCTGGCCCGGAACCCTTCACTTATCGAACATGCCGGCTCTCACCGAACCGGAATCAGGCACACAGCGCGGTCGGCCGGCGGCCCCGAGTCGCGATGAGTTCACTTGTCGAACACACGCCCATGGCACCCGGTGCCATGACTTGGAGAGGTGAAGCGCTCAGAAGGTCGCTGAGTACGCCAGATGAGCGCGCTCATCTGAGCAACTAGATCATCAAACGTGGCGAGCATCACGGCAGGTCGGAGGTCCGAATCCCGGCATTCGGACGATCTTGCAAGCGCCGGCCGCCCCAGCCGTCAAGCGTCGCCCGTCAGCCACCGGAGGTGTCGAGCTCCGCCTCCGCGCTGACGCCCGCGCAGTCGTACGGGTCGTCCAGCCAGCCGTCCGGCAGCACCACCCGGTCTCGGCCCGCCGTACGACCGCGCGGGCCTTCCGCGCCCACCGGCCACGGCTGGTCCAGGTCCAGCTCGCTCATCAGAGCGTCCAGCTCGTCCAGCGACGAGGTGACCGACAGCTTCCGCCGGATCTCGGAGCCGATCGAGAAGCCCTTGGTGTACCAGGCGACGTGCTTGCGGAAATCGATGACACCGCGTGCCTCATCCCCGATCCACTCCCCCAGCAGCTCCGCGTGCCGCCGCATCACGATCGCGACCTCCTTCAAGGTCGGCGGCAGCGGCGCGGGCCGCCCCTCGAAGGCCGCCACCAGATCGCCGAACAGCCACGGCCGCCCCAGGCAGCCGCGCCCCACGACCACGCCGTCGCAGCCCGTCTCGCGCATCATCCGCAGCGCGTCGTCCGCCGTCCAGATGTCGCCGTTGCCGAGCACCGGGATCTCCGGGACGGTCTCCTTCAGCCGCGCGATGGCGTCCCAGTCGGCGGTGCCGCCGTAGTGCTGGGCCGCCGTCCTGCCGTGCAGCGCGATGGCGGTGACGCCCTCCTCGACGGCGATCCGGCCGGCGTCGAGATAGGTGATGTGGTCGTCGTTGATGCCCTTGCGCATCTTCATCGTGACCGGCAGCGCGCCCGCCCCCGCGACCGCCTCGCGCAGGATCGAGCGCAGCAGGTGCCGCTTGTACGGGAGCGCGGAGCCGCCGCCCTTACGGGTCACCTTGGGCACCGGGCAGCCGAAGTTGAGGTCGATGTGGTCGGCCAGACCCTCGTCCGCGATCATGCGGACGGCCTTGCCGACGGTCACCGGATCGACGCCGTACAGCTGGATGGAACGCGGCTTCTCGGTCTCGTCGAAGCGGATCAGCCGCATCGTCTTCTCGTCCCGCTCGACCAGCGCGCGCGTCGTGATCATCTCGCTGACGAACAGCCCCTTGCCGCCGCTGAACTCGCGGCAGAGGGTACGGAACGGCGCGTTGGTGATACCGGCCATCGGCGCGAGCACCACCGGCGGCTGCACCGTGTGCGGGCCGATCTGCAACTGAGTCATCGAGGGAGCCTTCTTGCTGCGTGCGGCGGTCAGGGACGGGGGTCCGTTCGGGAACGGACCTCCCATTGTCCCGCACTCCCGAGGTGCTCATGAGCGGTCAGGGTGCTCATGAACGGTCGGGGGCGCCCATGAGCGGTCAGGCCCCGGCGAGCACCAGTGCGTGCAGCCGCTCCAGCCGCTCCTGGGTCTCCGGGTCGGCCGGGACGTAGGTGATGAGCCGGTGACCGGGGCGCGGCCCCAGCCACATGCCGGTGTAGTCCAGGTGCAGCAGACCGACCTGGGCGTTACGGAAGCGCTTGGTCCGGTTCCCGCTCTGGAGCACCTCGTGCCGGTCCCAGATCTCGCGGAACTCGGCCGACTCGCGGAGCCGCTTGAGCAGGTGCTTCCACGCCGGTTCGGCGATGTGCTCGGCCATGGACGAGCGGAACTTCGCCGCCATGATGCGGTTCGTGTCCTCGCGGTCGACCAGCGAAGCGGCCCAGTCGGCGTTGTTGAACGACAGCCACATGCAGTTGCGCTCCTCGTACGGGAGCGCGTCGAGGTCGCACATCAGCCGGCCGAAGGTGCGGTTGTGGGCCAGGATGTCGTAGCGGCTGTTCTGCACCGAGGCCGGATACGGCTCCAGTTGCCGGAGCATGAGCCGGATCGCCTCCGTCACCTGCGGGCAGTCGCCGCTGGGGGCCGGGTCGGTCGCGCCCGCCAGCACGAACAGATGGGCCCGCTCATTGGGGTCGAGCAGCAGCGCGCGGGCGATCGCGTCCAGCACCTGGGCCGAGACATGGATGTCGCGGGACTGCTCCAGCCACGTGTACCAGGTCACACCGACCACCGCGAGCTGCGCGACCTCCTCGCGGACCTCGCTGCTCTGCGGGCTCGCGCCGGACGCCTGGTCGCTGGTCGGCGCGCGGGTCGCGCAGGGCGCGGCCGCCGCGCTGATGCTGCCGCAGGCGCTCGCCACCATCCACTCCACCACGTCCGGCCGGCGCAGGGCGCGCGCGCTGGGGCTGTACGGCGCGACGGCGGGCCTGTCGATGGTCGCCGGGCAGATCCTCGGCGGGGTGCTGGTGGCCGCCGACATCGCGGGCACCGGGTGGCGTGCGATCTTCCTGGTCAATGTGCCGGTCGCACTGCTCGGTCTGGCGCTCGCGGTCCGTACGGTTCCGCCGACCAAGTCCGACCGGCCGACGTCGGTCGACGTCCCCGGCACCGCGCTGCTGGCCCTGAGCCTCGTCACCCTGCTGGCGCCGCTCACCGAGGGCCGGGCGGCGGGCTGGCCGCTGTGGACGCTGCTGTCCCTGGCCGCCTTCCCGTTCGCGGCGGTCGCGTTCTACGGGGTGGAGCGGCGCGCCGAACGGCTCGGCCGCACGCCCCTGGTCCCGCCGAGCCTCTTCGCGCTGCCGGGACTGCGCCGGGGGCTCACCCTGATGCTGTCCTTCTCGACGGGCTTCGGCGGCTTCATGTTCGTGATCGCCATCGCCTTCCAGCAGGGGCTGCGGATGGGCCCGGTCGCGGCCGGTCTCGCGCTGGTGCCGATGGCCGTGACCTTCTTCGCCGCCTCGCTGGCGGGACCCCGGCTGGTCGGCCGGTTCGGCAGCCGGGTGGTCACCGTCGGCGGCCTGCTCCAGGGCGTCGGCGTGCTCCTGCTCGTCCTCGCCGTACTGCGCGGCTGGCCGGACCTCGGCTTCCTCGACCTGCTGCCCGGCGCGGCCCTCGCCGGTCTGGGACAGGGCCTGCAACTCCCGGTGCTGTTCCGGATCGTGCTGGGGAACGTGCCGCCGGAGCGGGCCGGAGTGGGCAGCGGCGTCATGATCACCACCCAGCAGACGTCGCTGGCCCTGGGCGTCGCGACGCTGGGGACGCTGTTCCTGGCGATGACGGACTCGGTGGGGATGCGGGACGCCCTGGCCGTCACGCTCCTCGTCCAGCTCGCGGTGATCATCGTGACGGTCCTGCTGAGCCTGCGGCTGCCGCGAGCGGTGGAGTAGCGGGGCGCGTGTGCGGCCTCGTGGTGCGCGGCTCGCGCAGCAGCCGGTATCAGCTGGTCACGCGCCCTTCGGCCGCACTGTCCTCAAGCGCCTGACAAGAAACGCCGGACAGGAAGCGCCGGACCGGCTGAATTCAGCCGGTCCGGCGCTTGAGGACACCCGCGGCTGACCGCTGAGCGCTAGTGCCCCTCCTGGCAAGCTCTGCCCTGTCGCGGCACTAGCAGCCGAGCAGTCGCCCACCCAGGTACGACTGGATCTGGTCCAGCGAGACCCGCTCCTGCTTCATCGTGTCGCGCTCGCGCACGGTCACCGCGTTGTCGTCCAGGGTGTCGAAGTCGACCGTGACGCAGAACGGCGTACCGATCTCGTCCTGGCGGCGGTAGCGGCGGCCGATCGCGCCCGCGTCGTCGAACTCGATGTTCCAGTTCTTCCGCAGGTCGGTCGCCAGGCCCTTGGCCTTCGGCGACAGCTGCGGGTTGCGGGACAGCGGCAGCACGGCGACCTTGACCGGCGCGAGGCGCGGGTCGAGGCGCATGACGGTGCGCTTCTCCAGGACGCCCTTGGCGTTGGGCGCCTCGTCCTCGTTGTACGCGTCGAGCATGAAGGCGAGCATGGCGCGGTTCACGCCGGCCGCCGGCTCGATGACGTACGGGAACCAGCGCTCGCCGGCCTCCTGGTCGAAGAACGACAGGTCGTGACCCGACGCCTTGGAGTGCGAGGCGAGGTCGTAGTCGGTGCGGTTGGCCACACCTTCGAGCTCGGAGAACTCGTTGCCGCCGAAGTTGAAGCGGTACTCGATGTCAGTGGTGCGCTTCGAGTAGTGGGAGAGCTTCTCCTTCGCGTGCTCGTACCAGCGGATGTTCTCCTCGCGCATGCCGAGGTCCAGGTACCAGTTCCAGCGCTCCTGCATCCAGTACTCGTGCCACTGCTCGTCCTCGCCCGGCTTGACGAAGAACTCCATCTCCATCTGCTCGAACTCGCGGGTGCGGAAGATGAAGTTGCCCGGCGTGATCTCGTTACGGAAGGACTTGCCGACCTGGGCGATGCCGAACGGCGGCTTCTTGCGCGAAGTCTGCTGAACCTGGCCGAAGTTGGTGAAAATACCCTGCGCGGTCTCCGGGCGCAGGTACGCGACCGAGCCCGCGTCCTGGGTCGGGCCGAGGTGGGTCTCCAACATGCCGGAGAACTGCTTGGGCTCGGTGAAGGCGCCCTTGTTGCCGCAGTGCGGGCAGTTGACGTCGGCGAGGCCGTTCTCGGGCGGACGGCCGTGCTTGGCCTCGTACGCCTCTTCAAGGTGGTCAGCGCGGAATCGCTTGTGGCAGGAGGTGCATTCGGTCAGCGGGTCGGAGAAGGTGGCGACGTGGCCGGATGCCTCCCAGACCTCACTGGCCAGGATCACCGACGAGTCGAGACCGACGACGTCCTCACGGGCGGTGACCACGGAACGCCACCACTGACGCTTGATGTTCTCCTTGAGCTCGACGCCGAGGGGACCGTAGTCCCAGGCCGCCCTGGTGCCTCCGTAGATCTCACTGCACGGGTATACGAAGCCACGGCGCTTGCTCAGGCTGACGATGGTGTCGATCTTGTCGGCGGCCACGGTGCTCTCTTCATTACGACGACGAAGCGGTCATTGTGGGGTACGCGGGCGCCCACTCGCGAACGCTGCGGCCCAGCGAATGCTTCAGATTACCGGCGGGTGCACCCCCAGGATCAAATCGGTTCCCGCCAAGGCGCCTGGAACCGCCTTGTTGACAATCGTTTCCAAGTTAGTTGAAAATGGGTGTCATGAACGTAAGGCGCTCCACTCCCCGAATAAAACCGGCTGCCGTCGCGGTCGCCGGAGCCACCGTGCTCGGCCTGCTGGCCCTGTCCGCGTGCTCCTCCTCCGACGCCACGGGCGGGGGCGAGGACGGGAAGCTCGACGTGGTCGCCTCGTTCTACCCGATGCAGTTCCTGGCCGAGGAGATAGGCGGGCGCCATGTCTCCGTCTCCAGCCTGACCAAGCCGGGCCAGGAGCCGCACGACCTGGAGATCAACCCGCGGCAGACCGCCCAGCTCAGCAGCGCCGGGCTGATCGTCTATCTCAAGGGCCTCCAGCCCGCCGTGGACGAGGCCGTCGATCTGTCCGAGGCGAAGAACACCGTCGACGCCGCCTCGCTGACCCGGCTGGAACACCACGGCACCGAGGTCGGCCACAACCACAGTGAGGCCGGCGAGCACGGCAAGGGCGAGCACACCGACGAGAACTCGCAGGGCCACGACCACGGCTCCGAGGACGGCGCCTCCGACCCGCACATCTGGCTCGACCCGCTGAAGTACGCCCAGATAGCCAAGGGCGTCGGCAAGGCCATGGAGAAGGCCGACCCGGATCACGCCGCCGACTACAAGAAGAACACCGCGGCGCTCGTCGGCAAGCTCGGCGGCCTCGACGACGACTTCAAGGCCGGCCTGGAGAACCGCGCCACCGACACCTTCATCACCACGCACGCGGCCTTCGGCTACCTCGCCGAACGGTACGGCCTGGTGCAGGAGTCGATCAAGGGTCTCGACCCCGAGTCCGAGCCCAGCCCGGCCCGGATGAAGGAACTCCAGAGCATCGCCGGGAAGGACAAGGCCACCACCGTCTTCTACGAGACGCTGGTCAGCGACAGCGCCGCCAAGACCGTCGCGGGCGACACCGGCCTCAAGACCGATGTACTCGACCCCATCGAGGGCATCACGCCGAAGAAGTCGCGCGGCGACGACTACTTCGAAGTCCAGCGGAGCAACCTCAAGGCCCTGCGACAGGCCCTCGGCGCCAAGTGACGGAGGCAGCCCCCATGCCAACCACAGCAACCACAGCAACCACAGCACCCGCGGAATCCCCCGCCGGCGCAGCCCGCCCGGCACTCCCCGAGCCGGTCATCTCCCTGCGGGACGCCGCCGTCACGCTGGGCTCGCGCCCCGTGCTGCGCGGCGTCGACCTCACGGTGCGCGGCGGCGAGGTCGTCGCGCTGCTCGGCGCAAACGGCTCGGGCAAGTCCACGGCGGTACGCTCCGTCGTCGGCCAGGTCCCGTTGAACAGCGGTGAGTTGGAGCTGTTCGGCACCCCGCTGCGGCGCTTCCGCGACTGGGCGCGCATCGGCTATGTGCCGCAGCGCACCACCGCCGCCAGCGGGGTGCCCGCGACGGTGCGCGAGGTGGTCTCCTCCGGGCGGCTGGCCCGTACGAAGCTTGGGCTGCCCCGCAAGGCGGACCGGGCGGCCGTCGACCGGGCGCTGGAGCTGGTCGGCCTCGCCGACCGGTCCAGGGACTCGGTCAACGCGCTCTCCGGCGGCCAGCACCAGCGGGTGCTGATCGCCCGCGCGCTCGCCGTCGAGCCCGAACTGCTGATCATGGACGAGCCGATGGCCGGGGTGGACCTCGCGAGTCAGGAAGTGCTCGCCGAAGCGCTGCGGCGGCAGGTGGCGCGCGGCGTCACCGTGCTGCTCGTGCTGCACGAACTGGGCGCGCTGGAGCCCTTGATCGACCGCGCGGTGGTGCTGCGCGACGGCTGCGTGGTGCACGACGGCCCGCCGCCCGAGGCCCTCGGCCAGCACGCGCTGCCCGGCCACGACCATGTGCACCCGCACGCGGCGCACGACGCCGAACCGATCCGGACAGGGCTGCTGACCTGATGGAAATCCTCACCTACCCCTTCATGCAGCGGGCGCTGATCGCCGCCCTGCTGGTCGGCGTCACCGCCCCGGCCATCGGCATCTACCTCGTGCAGCGCCGCCAGGCGATCATGGGCGACGGCATCGGGCATGTGGCCATGACCGGCGTCGCCCTGGGCTTCCTGCTGAACACCAGCCCGGTCTGGATGGCGACGCTGGTCGCCGTCATCGGCGCCGTCGGCATGGAGGTGATCCGCTCCCGCGGCCGGACCAGCGGCGATGTGGCGCTCGCGATGCTCTTCTACGGCGGCATGGCCGGCGGCGTCATGATCATCAACCTCTCGGACAACGGCTCCACCGCCAACCTCACCTCGTACCTCTTCGGCTCGATCACGACGGTCTCGCCGCAGGACGTGACGGCCGTCTGCGCGCTGGCCGCCTTCGTCGTGCTGATCACTCTGGGCCTGCGCCGCCAGTTGTTCGCGATCTGCCAGGACGAGGAGTTCGCACGGGTCACCGGGCTGCCCGTACGGCTGCTCAACCTGCTGCTCGCGGTCACCGCGGCGGTCACCGTCACCGTCGCGATGCGCATCGTGGGCCTGCTGCTGGTCAGCGCCATGATGGTGATCCCGGTCGCCGCCGCCCAGCGGGTCACCCGCGGCTTCGCGATGACCCTGGCGCTGGCGATGGGCATCGGCGTCACCGTCTCACTGACCGGCACCGTCACCACGTTCTACGTGAACGCGCCGTCCGGAGCGGCCATCGTGCTGCTCGCCATCGGCGTCTTCCTGGCCTTCTCCGCGCTCGCGACGCCGCTGGCGAGAAGGCGCGCCCGCACCACGGCCGCGGCGGAGAAACAGTGCACCCTGGAGGTACCGGAAGCCCGCCCGCCGGTCGACGATGTGTTGGTCTAGGCTCTGTCCGGCCTGTCCTCGGCCCACTACCTGGCACAATGGCCGGGCATGAGCACGAACCGGCCGACAGGCGAGCATGAGGAGGCAACTGTGACGACCGCGGCGAGCAGTCGAGCGAACACAGCCCCAGTGCGCGGCCGGTCCACCCGGCAGCGTGCCGCCGTGGCGGCAGCCCTCGACGAGGTCGAGGAATTCCGCAGCGCGCAGGAACTCCACGACATGCTCAAGCACCGGGGCGACTCGGTCGGCCTGACCACCGTCTACCGCACCCTCCAGTCCCTCGCCGACGCCGGCGAGGTCGACGTGCTGCGCACCGACGACGGCGAGTCCGTCTACCGCCGTTGCAGCAGCGAGGACCACCACCACCACCTGGTGTGCCGCAGCTGCGGCAAGGCGATCGAGCTGGAGGGCCCGGCCGTCGAGAAGTGGGCCGACGCCATCGCCGCCGAGCACGGCTTCGTGGACGTCGCCCACACCGTGGAGATCTTCGGCACCTGCGCGGAGTGCGCGAAGCGCTGAGCGGCCGAGCGGTCGCGGGTTGCCCCCGAGAACGCCATTGACCGACCCACTGAGCGGCCCGGACGCCCACCGGCGTCAACTGGGCCGCTCTTGGCTGCACCGGCCACAGGGGGCGCGACCAGCGGGCCGTACGCCCCCCGCGCCAGCCCTCTGCGCCCGCCCGCGCCTCAGCTCTTCGCGGAGTCGCCGCCCGCGGAGTCGTCCTTGGCCGAGCCGCCCTTCGCCGAATCGCCGCCGCTGTTCGGCAGCGCGCCGCCGAAGCGCCGGTCGCGCGAGGCGAACTCGTGGCAGGCGTCCCAGAGGTTACGGCGGTCGAAGTCCGGCCACAGCACGTCCTGGAAGACCATCTCGGCGTAAGCGCTCTGCCAGATCAGGTAGTTGGACGTGCGCTGCTCGCCGGAGGGCCGTACGAAGAGGTCCACGTCCGGCATGTCCGGGTAGTACAGGTACTTCGCGAGGGTCTTCTCGTCGACCTTCGACGGGTCGAGCTTGCCCGCCTTCACATCCGCCGCGAGCGCCGCCGCCGCGTCCGCGATCTCCGCCCGGCCGCCGTAGTTGACGCAGAAGTACAGCGTCATGGCGTCGTTGTCCTTGGTCTGCTCCTGCGCGACCTGCAACTCCTGGACGACCGACTTCCACAGCTTCGGCATCCTGCCGGTCCACCGGATGCGGATGCCCAGCGCGTCCATCTCGTCGCGGCGGCGGCGGATGACGTCCCGGTTGAAGTTCATCAGGAAGCGCACCTCGTCGGGCGAGCGCTTCCAGTTCTCGGTCGAGAAGGCGTACAGCGAGAGGTTCTTGACGCCCATCTCGACGCAGCCCTTGAGGACGTCCATGACGACGGACTCCCCCACCTTGTGGCCCTCGGTGCGCGGCAGCCCGCGCTCCTTCGCCCAGCGCCCGTTGCCGTCCATGACGATCGCCACGTGCTTCGGCACCAGCTCGCCGGGGATCTTCGGCGGGCGGGCACCGGAGGGGTGCGGCTCGGGCGTCTCGTACTCGCGGCGGGTACGGCCCAGAATCCCGCGTCGTGCCATGCGACCCACGTCTCCTCGTTCTCGTTCTCTTGCTCGTTCGGCCGGTCCGGCCCCATGCGCCGCGCGCCTGCCGCTCGCCCGGCTACTTCTCGACGTACCGGAGCGAGCGCAGGCCACGCTCCAAATGCCAGTGCAGATAGGCCGCGACGAGCCCGCTGCCCTCCCTGACGTGCCGCGCCTCGGCGGCGTCCGCCGAGGCCCAGTCGCCGGTCAGCAGCGCCCCCAGCAACTCCAGCGCCTCCGAGGAGGGTACGACGCTTCCCGGCACCCGGCACTCGCCGCAGATGACCCCGCCCGCCGCCACCGAGAAGAACCGGTTGGGCCCCGGCATGCCGCATTTCGCGCACGCGCCGAAGCTGGGGGCGTAGCCGTTGACGGCGAGCGAGCGCAGCAGAAAGGCGTCCATCACCAGATTCGACGCGTGTTCCCCGGCGGCCAGCGTCCGCAGCCCGCCCACGAGCAGCAGATACTGCTGCACCGCGGGCTCGCCCTCATGATCGGTGAACCGCTCGGCGGTCTCCAGCATCGCGGTGCCCGCCGTGTAGCGGGAGTAGTCCGTGACGATGCCGCTACCGTACGGAGCGATCGTCTCGCTCTGCGTGCAGAGCGGCAGCCCCCGGCCGATCAGCTCGGAGCCCCGCGCGAAGAACTGCACGTCGACATGGGAGAACGGCTCCAGCCGCGCCCCGAACTTCGACTTGGTCCGCCGCACCCCACGCGCCACGGCCCGCACCCGCCCGTGCGTACGGGTGAGCAGCGTGATGATCCGGTCCGCCTCACCCAGCTTCTGGGTGCGCAGCACGATGCCGTCGTCGCGGAACAGACTCATGGGCCCATTGTCCCGTACGGCCGACCCGGCCCGGGCCGTCGGGTACGGGGCGGCCGGCGGCGCGGCCGACTCAGCGGGTCAGGTGATCGAACGCGCCGGCCTTGACGCGGTGGATGAACGCACCGAGCTGCGCGGAGCTGGCGGCGGCGACCACGCTCGGGTCGTCGCTCTCGCGGAGCAGGACGGCGTCGGCGGAGAGGGCGAGTTCTACGCAGTTGTTGCCCTCCGCGTCCGCCGAGTAAGAGGACTTCTGCCACTGTATTTCGGACATCTCCATGCCTTCACATTTGTTGTGCGATGGCGCGAATGAAATCGCGTGCGCTTTCGGTGGTGAGGGACATCTCTTCCGTACGGTCCAGAACTCGCCGATAGTTGACGAGAGGAGTTTCCGCGTCCAGGAGAGCCACACCGGTCGGCGAATCGAGTTGCACCGTGTCCAATTGTGGAACCGGACCTGCGAAATAGACCGTGGAGCTCCCCGCGTTGGGGAAACCTCCGGCAGCGAACGGGATGACCCGAACGGTCACATTGTCCCGCTCCGACGCGTCCAGGAGATGCTCCAGTTGCCGCCTGGCCACTTTCCGACCGCCGAACTCCATCCGCAGCGCCGCCTCGTGGACCAGGAACGTGCACTGCGGCGGATCTTCCCGGTCCAGCACATCCCGGCGCTTCAACCGGTGGGACAACCTGCACCGGAGCTGGCTGGGCATGGGCTCCGGAACGGCGCCCGAGAATACGGCCTTGGCATAATCCTCGGTCTGTAGAAGCCCTGGGATGTGCATGATCTGCACCGCGCGCAGGCTCACCGCGTGGAATTCGAGTTCGGCCAGATCGAGCGCATCGACAGCGAGCTTCCCTCGATACTCCTCCCACCAACCCTGCCCACGTTCCGTGGCCATTGCCGCGAGAGCATCGACGTACGCCTGGTCTCCGCTTTCGTAGATGGCGGCGAGCGCCTTGACGCGCCCCTCGCTCATGCCGAGGCGACCGGCTTCCATATTGCTGATCCGCGTCCGGTCGGCACCCAACTGGTCACCGGCGTGCGCGACATTCATTCCGGCGTGCTCGCGCATCTTGCGCAGCTCCGCGCCGAGGCGTCGCTGCCGTGCGGTCGGAGCCGACCTCGGTGACATGTACAGCCTCCCCTTCACTCATCGACCAGTGTCACGCGCGACGTTCCCACAAGTCCATCAACTGCACTAGTTTCACTAAGTGAGTGCATACGTGCACTCACATGCCCTATGGTCCTGCTAGCGCAGCGCAACAACGCGATCACACAAGGTGCTGCCCCCACCGCGTTGGGAGACCAGAGCATGAGCACAGCCCTACTCACCACACCCGCACAGTCCTACCGGCTGAGCGCACCCAACTCCGTTACCAGCCCGAAGGTCTGCCGCGACACCATCGCAGCCCTGCTCTACGCCAACGGACACCACGAACTCGTGGACCCGGCACGGCTGCTGGTATCGGAAATCGTCACGAACATCACCGTCCACACCACCGCCTCCGCCATCCACGTGGAAGCGACCGTGCGGCACGACACCGTGCTCGTATCGGTGCACGACAACGACCCGCACGGCCGCCCCGGCCCGCGCGCGGCGCGCGACGACGAGGAGTCGGGCCGCGGCCTGCTGCTCGTACGGGAGATCGCGTACGCCTGGGGAGTGACCTGGACCGGTGGCCTCCAGCCGACAGGCAAGCGAATCTGGTTCGAGCTGCGCGAGCCCGTGGCCGAGTGATGACAGACGTCCAGGACATCCACACCCTGCTCGCGGGCGTGATGGCCGTGATGAGCGGGGCGTGTCTACTGGCACTCGCCCTCAAGGGAGTTCGAAGCGAACTTCCAGAGTCGGCCCCCACCCCACTCCCGTAGGCGCTGACCACCGGTCAGTTACTGTCGCATGATCGACATCGACATCGACAGCGGCAGCGGTACGGGGAGCAGTGCGTGGCGGAGCCCGGCAAGACACCCGGCATGTCTGTAAGCACTTCTTCGGGCTCGTACGCCGAGGTCCGAAGGACCCCCTGCCCCTGAGCGATGGATACCGGGGAAGGATGGACACTTTCGATGTCGGCCACGGAACGGACTTCGAGGTGCATGTCTACGACAAGGGTGGCCGGGAGGTTGGTATATATGGCAGTGATGGCTGGTTTGAGAAGCATGGTAAGAGTGCAGATGTAGATGTTCCCCAGAGCGTAGAAAACAGACTCAAGGGGGAGGCGGTGAAATTCATGAGGCGCACAGATCGCGTCCCTCCTAGAGGCGCGGCAGATATTTCAGGTGACAAATGGCATCGCCCACGCTTGACAGGAACGGCCTGCAAATGAAGTTTGTGAAAGTGGAATGGAATTCAGAGTTTCACGGATTCCGAACGGACGCGCGCGACTATCTGTCCGAACTGCCGAATCTGCGAGACGGGCTACCGAGCAACGCCTGGGAGTTCGCATCCGATGACGCACACTACGACTACGGAAGCGAACGATGCATCAAAGATTTGGAGCTTTCCGAAATCACTGTTCCAGAAAATGGAAACGGCGTTCTCGCGCTTCGATTCTCGCCAAATAAGTGGAAACACACCGCAGGACTTCGAATTGAATACACAGGCGTATCACATTTTTCGATCGACTACGAAGGAGAAATCGACTGGATGGACGCATATACGACTTTGCTTGACGAGATCCTTCCACACAACGGTGGCTGCCTCCATGAGATCGCACTGAGCGATGCTTCGATCACTGTTCACTGCGCGGATCTCAAAGCACGCTGGGAAGGCCCCGGTGTCTAGCAGATATCGACCACAGAAGGTAATGGATCGACACCTATGACCCAGATCTCAATTACCTCAAGGAGTAACATCTTCGCGATCGAGGTGGTCGATAGTGGCACCTCGGAGGATGTAAAGAGTGCACCCTCCGAGGCAGTTGGTAGAATCACGGTCGGCGAGTTCACGGAAGGGTTCCCCATGAACCTGAGCTTCTGGAGCGCGAGCGACTACCAGAGGAGTTGGAGTCATGCGTTGCAGGTGCTGGCAGAAGATGAGAACGGCGTCTCCTGCCTGATTGCTTCGATCACCGATCCGGAAAACACCAACTTCATCTTCTCCTGGCCTCTCTATCGAAGCCGGGAAGATGTGTACGTGCAAAATGCGATCATATTCCTAGATGAGCTGGACGGTAGATTCAACCCCGAAGAACCCTGGAAATTCGTGGACCCGCACTGCACGATCAATGAGGACGGAGATCGCATCTCTGAATGGCCAACCGGAATGGCCGAGATAAATCGATTCCTTGCGTCAGAAAAGGTCAATAGGGTTCATCTGCTGAAATTGCAGGGCTTGGACCGTGCGGGCGCTCCCGTGGTGTCGCGGCCGCGACCGCACTGACCATCCGGATCTCTCAGTGGGGAGCGCCACCCGTGTCCTACTTCATGAACGACATCAGGGGAGAATCGGTCAACGCGCCGAACGAGGCGCAGATCCGAGAAATCCTGTCAGCCCTGCAGGGCGCGGATGGCGAGCACGCGGATGTTTCCCTGGTCCATGAGTCAGGGTGGTCGCTGAGCGTCTACCCCGAAAAGGTACTGATCTGGGAGAACGTCGAGTATCCGTCGGCTCCTCCACGGGAGTTCTCCCTGGAGTCTTGGCAGGAGATCTTTGACGTTCTGCTGAGAGTCGCCCAAGGGGACATCTCCGCAGTGACGCGGGTGGCTTCAACCGGATAACTTCGATCGCGGCGCGGCACAGACCAAGGCGGCCGGGCGGCGGTAGCTCACGGCCGTAGTCCAGCCCCTCACCGCAACGCGTCGCGCCCCACTGTGAACGACTAGGAACGTCGGCATACAGAAGCCCGACCAGCACAAACAGACCCGCAAGCGGACGCGAGTTCGATTCCCGCCACGGCCTTCACTAAAGCTCCACATATGCCGCGAGGTCGTGCGATAGTCATGCGCATGACGGACCAGGGCAAGTGCAAGCTGGGCATTCTCATCGGGGTGGGAGTCGCCGTAGGGCTGCTGCCCGGCCTCTCGCTGGGCAGCGACATCATCTTCTCGCTCATGCTGGCGGCTGCCGTCTTCATGATCCTCACCACCGCCATCTCCATCGTGCCGTCCTCCGCCCGGCCCTTCGCCCCCGCGACGGTCATGCTCGCCCTGGCGCTGGGCGGAGTGGTTCAGGACCTTCTGCTGTGGCTGCTCGTCTCCTGGCTGGCCAGGATGTTCGGGCTCGGGTTCCAGCTGAACGGCATCGGCACGCTGCTCGCTGCCGCCGTCATCATGCGGACCTGCATCTGGGTGCCACTGCTGCTGTTGCCGGGACGGGCCGTACGGGAGCCCGCTTCCGACTGACAGGTCGCTACGCCGGCAGTACGCGGACGGGGATCGGCGCCTCAAACGGCACCCCCGCCGAAGCCGGCCGCCCGCTCGCCCGGCCCACCCGAAACGTGCTGACCATGCCGGACTTCTGATTCGCGGCGAACAGCAGCGTGCCGGATGGGTAGTCGCGCTCACCGAGGTCCGTCCCGGGCGGCAGGGTGGCCTGCGGCGCGCCGGAAGTCAGCGTCCCGGTGTACGGGGCGTAGCCCCCAACCGGCCTCTCCCCCGAAGAAGTCCACGCCCGCGCCGCCCTACTCCGCGCAGCCGCAGGCATCCCCCGGACGCGGCGCGCCACGTCAGCGCACCGGGGAGCAGCAGGCCGGGGAGTAGCCGGGGAAGCGCCGGCGCGTCAGGACGGCGTACGCGCCGCCGCCAGCAGCCGGGCCGTGTCGTCCGGGCAGATGAGCAGCGCGCTGCCGACCGTCGTGAGGGCCTCGCGTTCGGTCGGGCTGTAGGGGCCGTCGGCGAGGGCGATGCGGGCGCCCTGGAGCAGGATGGACTCGCGGCCGGCCGGGGCCAGGTGCGGGGCCAGTGGTTCGAGGGCCTCGTGCAGCTCGATGGCCAGCGCGGTGCCGCAGGGGTCGAGGCCGTCGCGGCCGTCCGCGTAGGTGCTGGGGAGCCGGCCGGTGTCGGCGGCGAGGGCGGCCAGCAGGGCGAGCAGCTGCTCTTCGCTGCAGTCGGCGAAGCCGGCGGCGCGCACGGCCCGTACGGCGCTCTCGCGGACCGCGCGGGCCTCGGTGCCGCCCGCGGCGAGTACGGCGAGGGCGACGGTGTGCACGGCGTCGCGCAGCATCGCGGAGAAGCGGGTGGTGGTCGGGTGGTCCAGCGCGTCGGTGCCGAAGTGGCCGCGACACGAGGAGCATTCGACGACCGGGCCGGTCGAGCCGCGTGGGAGCAGCGGGATGCCGAGCACGGTGAGCCTGCGGCGGCCGGTGCGGCGGCAGTAGTTGCGGTCGCCTCCGCAGTCCGGGCAGAAGAACTCGCCGTCGGCGATGGTGCGCCAGGACGTACGCATGCCAACAGCACGCAGACTCCGGCCCTGTTGGCCTGGAACTGGCATCACGTCGTACCTCCGTAACGCTTCGGCAACGCTGCCGTATTGACGTGATGTTAGCCACATCGATGATGCGGCGTCAGCACCCCGTGCGAGACAAGTCGGAGCGATTGCAGGTGGGTACGGTTCGCAAGCTCGGCCGGGGGACCCTCGAACGGGGTGATCGGCTCGGGCTGTGAGGACTGTGGGGGCTGCGGGAAAGCCGCCGACCTGGGGATGCCCTCCTTGACCGGAGTGAAGTCCGGTCAGCCTTCAACCAACCCCTGACCTGCGTAGTTGGTTTTGACTATTGCCGCACTGCAATTCTTGACCTGAACATCCTGGTGAAATTTGGCTCGTTCCGATCCGTCCAGGGCCGTTCAGGGGCGTCCAGGGCTATGAAGGCGGGGCCGACCGCTGAGATCAGCGGTCGGCCCCGTCAGGCACACCCGTCAGGCACCCGTCGGACGCCGTCAGGCAGCCCGCGCCGCGCGGTTCACGGCCGATACGACGGCCTTCAGGGAAGCGCGCGTCGTGTTCGCGTCGATGCCGATGCCCCACAGCACCTGGCCGTCGATCGCGCACTCGATGTATGACGCGGCCTGCGCGCTCGCGCCCTCGCTCATTGTGTGCTCGCTGTAGTCCAGCAGCCGCGCGTCCACGCCGACCGCCGCCAGCGCGGCGAAGAACGCGGAGATCGGGCCGTTGCCGGTTCCCGTCAGCACCGTCTCGACGCCGTCCACGACCGCCTCGACGGTCAGCGCGTCCGTGCCGTCGCTGCTGGTCGAGGTCTGCGCGGTGCGCAGCGCGACCCGGCCCCACTGGTTGCTGTCGACCGGCAGGTACTCGTCCTGGAAGGTGGACCAGATCTGCGCGGGGGTGATCTCGCCGCCGTCGGCGTCGGTCTTGGCCTGGATGGTGCGGGAGAACTCGATCTGCATCCGGCGCGGCAGGTCCAGCGCGTGGTCGTTCTTCAGCACGTAGGCGATGCCGCCCTTGCCAGACTGCGAGTTGACCCGGATGACGGCCTCGTACGAGCGGCCGACGTCCTTGGGGTCGATCGGCAGGTACGGCACCGCCCACTCGATCTCGTCGACCGTCTTGTCCTGGGCCTTCGCGTCGGCCGCCATGGCGTCGAAGCCCTTCTTGATGGCGTCCTGGTGGGAGCCGGAGAAGGACGTGTAGACCAGGTCGCCCGCGTACGGGTGGCGCGGGTGGATCTCCATCTGGTTGCAGTACTCGGCGGTGCGGCGGATCTCGTCGATCTGCGAGAAGTCGATCTGCGGGTCGACGCCCTGCGAGAACAGGTTCATGCCCAGCGTGACCAGGTCGACGTTGCCGGTGCGCTCGCCCTGCCCGAACAGGCAGCCCTCGACGCGGTCCGCGCCCGCCATGACGGCCAGTTCGGCGGCGGCGACGGCGGTGCCCCGGTCGTTGTGCGGGTGCGTGGACAGGCAGACGTGCTCGCGGCGGGACAGGTTGCGGGACATCCACTCGAAGCGGTCCGCGTGCGTGCTCGGCGTCGAACGCTCCACCGTGGCGGGCAGGTTGAGGATGATCTCGCGGCCGGCCTCGGGCTGCCAGACGTCCATCACGCTCTCGCAGACCTCCAGCGCGAAGTCCAGCTCGGTGTCGGTGAAGATCTCCGGCGAGTACTGGTAGCCGAAGGCCGTCTCGTCGCCCAGCAGCTTCTCCGCGTACTCCACGACCAGCCGGGTGCCGTCCACGGCGATCTGCTTGACCTGCTCGCGCGAGCCCCGGAAGACGACCCGGCGGAAGACCGGCGCGGTGGCGTTGTACAGGTGGACGGTCGCGCGAGGGGCTCCGCGCAGCGACTCGACCGTGCGCTCGATCAGTTCCTCACGCGCCTGCGTCAGGACCGAGATCGTCACGTCGTCGGGGATCGCGTCCTCTTCGATGATGGAGCGGACGAAGTCGAAGTCGGTGGCCCCCGAGGACGGGAAGCCGACCTCGATCTCCTTGTAGCCCATCCGCACCAGCAGATCGAACATCGCGCGCTTGCGGGCCGGCGACATCGGGTCGATCAGAGCCTGGTTGCCGTCCCGCATGTCGGTGGACAGCCAGCGGGGGGCGGTGGTGATGCGGTTGTCGGGCCAGCTGCGGTCGGGGATCTCCACCGCGTCGTACCGGCCGTACTTGTGGACCGGCATCCCGGACGGGCGCTGCGTGACGCTCGCGGCGGTGATGGGGGTGGGGCGGCCGACGGCGTTGGTCGAGTCAGAGTTCGAGGCAGACATGATGCGTAGGGCTCCAGACGAAGGGCTTCGACGGCCGACGGGGCGAGATCACCGCAGCACCGAACTCCGCGGGGAGGGGGGCCGGCCTACGACTACAGACCCTCGCCGCGGCAGCTAAGAAGAAGCAGCCCGTAACGCATGATGCTTCGCACCCTAGCCGAGCCGCCCGGTGCGCGGCGGTCCCGTATCAGTATGCGGGACGGAGCATCGGTGCCCGGCAAACGCCGATCTTCCACTCTTTTTCGGGAATCATGTCCGCAAGCAGTGACAGTGGCATAACTCAGTGCCACATTGCTCGCCATGGACGCCACACACAATTCTGCCCGCCCGTCTCCCGCCACCACCCCAGCAGGAGGCGCTGCGCGCCACAATGTCTTCTGCACCATCGTGCCTCCACACGTCCTCGACAAGCTCGCACGGGCCGAGGACCCAGCACTCGCCGATCCCGCCCTGCGCACCCTGGCCACCGACGCCGCCCAGCGCACCCGCCGCCGGATCACCACCGTCCGCGGCGCTGTAGCGGCCCCGCCCAGGGCCGACGCGGACAAGCCCAAGCGCACCATCTACGACACCAAGCACCACGAGACGCTGCCCGGCCGCAAGGTCTGCGGCGAGGGCGACAAGCCCGGCAAGGACGAGACCGTCAACCGCGCGTACGCCGGTCTCGGCGCGACCTTCGAGCTCTACCTCAAGGCGTTCGGCCGCAAGTCGATCGACGACTCGGGGCTGCCGCTGAACGCGACCGTGCACTACGGCGAGGACTACGGCAACGCTTTCTGGGACGGCGAGCGGATGGTCTTCGGCGACGGCGACGGCGAGATCTTCCTCGACTTCACCATCCCGGTCGACGTGATCGGCCACGAACTCACCCACGGCGTCACGCAGTACAGCGCCAACCTGGAGTACTTCGGCCAGTCCGGCGCCCTCAACGAGTCGATGTCCGACGTCTTCGGCTCGCTCATCAAGCAGTACTCGCTCGGCCAGACCGCCGACCAGGCCGATTGGCTGATCGGCGCCGGCCTGCTCGCGCCGCGCGTCACCGGCGAGGCGCTGCGCAGTATGAAGGCCCCGGGCACCGCGTACGACGACGACGTGCTCGGCAAGGACCCGCAGCCGGGCACCATGGACCACTACGTCCAGACCTCCCGCGACAACGGCGGCGTGCACATCAACTCCGGCATCCCCAACCACGCGTTCTACTTTGTGGCCGAAGCGCTCGGCGGCAAGGCGTGGGAGCGGGCCGGGCAGATCTGGTACGACGTGCTGACCGGCGGCGAACTGGGCTCGGACGCGCAGTTCACGGACTTCGCACGCCTCACGACGGCGGCGGCGCGGGCCCGCTACGGCGAGGGCGTGGAGCAGAAGGCGCTGCTCAAGGCGTGGGCGCAGGTCGGTGTGCCGACCTCGTAGCGGAGTCAGGCTCTCGTTCTCGCGTCGGAGCCACGCTCGGTGGCCACCGGCCCCCGAGCGCGGTAGGAAGAAGGCATGCGTATTCAGGTAAGGCGTACAGGAGGATTCGCGGGCATCGAGCGGCACGCCGAGGTGGAGACCTCGGAGCGGACCGACGCCCCGGAGTGGCACGCCCTGGCTGAAGAGGCAGCCGCCTCGGGCCGGGGCACGCCCCCCATCGGGGTGCCCGACGGTTTCACCTACCAGATCACCGTCAACGGCGACACGGTCTACTGCTCCGACCCGAGGCTGAGCGAGGCCCAGCGCAAGCTGATCTCGCGGGTGCTCAAGGAAGGCGCGTAGCGGGGGCAGCCCCGGCCCGTCGGGCGACCGTCGGGCCGAGTGGCTGCCGGGTGGCCGGCCGGGTCCGGGCCGGCCACCCGGTCCCGGCCGAGTCGTCCGGCTCGGTCGGGGCGTCCGGCTCGGTCGGGGCGTCCGGGCGGATCCCGCTGGGCCGGAACCGGGCTAGAAACCGAGCTTGCGGAGCTGCTTCGGGTCGCGCTGCCAGTCCTTGGCGACCTTGACGTGCAGGTCGAGGAAGACCGGGGTGCCGAGCAGCGCCTCGATGTGCTTCCGCGACTTCGTGCCGACTTCCTTCAGCCGGGCGCCCTTGGGGCCGATGATGATGCCCTTCTGGCTGGAGCGCTCGATGTAGACGAAGGCGTGGATGTCGAGCAGCGGCTTGTCCTCGGGGCGGTCCTCGCGCGGGATCATCTCCTCGACGACGACCGCGATGGAGTGCGGCAGTTCGTCGCGCACGCCTTCCAGCGCGGCTTCCCGGATCAGCTCCGCGACCATGACCTGCTCGGGCTCGTCGGTGAGGTCGCCCTCCGGGTAGAGCTGCGGGCCCTCGGGGAGCAGCGGGACCAGCAGGTCGGCGAGGAGCGAGACCTGCTTGTCGCCGACCGCCGAGACCGGGATGATCTCCGCCCACTCGATGCCCAGCTCCTTGCCGAGCTGGTCGATGGCGAGGAGCTGCTCGGCGAGCGTCTTGGAGTCCACCAGGTCGGTCTTGGTGACGATCGCGACCTTGGGGGTGCGCTTGGCCTGGGCCAGCTCCTTGGCGATGTAACGGTCGCCGGGGCCGAGCTTCTGATCGGCCGGCAGGCAGAAGCCGATCACGTCGACCTCGGCCCAGGTGGCGCGCACGACGTCGTTGAGGCGCTCACCGAGCAGCGTGCGCGGCTTGTGCAGACCGGGGGTGTCGACGAGCACCAGCTGTGCGTCGGGACGGTGCACGATGCCGCGCACGGTGTGCCGGGTGGTCTGCGGCCGGCTGGAGGTGATCGCCACCTTGATGCCGACCAGAGCGTTCGTGAGGGTGGACTTGCCTGCGTTCGGCCGGCCCACGAAGCAGGCGAAGCCGGACCGGTGGGCGACGGAGGAGTCGTTACGAGCGCTCATGCGCTCATTCTCTCCGATCGCACGGCCGCTGCCGACCAGCGGTCCCCGATGATCTCGGGGCAGGGCCGGGTCGGCCTGGGAGCGGGGTCCGGGACGGAAGGGCTTCCCTGCGACCTGACTGACCCGACTGACCTGACTGACCTGACTGACCGACTTGCGGTGCGGCTGCCTGTCGCGCCTTGGTGCCCGCTTGCTACGCCTCGCCGCCTGCCGGCACCGAAGCGCGCGCGACGCCGTCGAGGCCGGCGAGCAGCACCGGGGTGTCCGGGCCGCCCAGATCCCGTACAGCGGCGCGGTCCGCGTCAGCCACGGTCTCGGCCGCGCTGACGACCGCCGCCGCCTCCAGGGACTGCGCGCCGCTGGCGACGGCCATCGCGACGGCGGTCTGGAGGGCGGACAGCCGCAACGAGTCGAGAGCGACGGTGCCGGCGACGTAGGTCCGGCCGGTCTCGTCGCGGACGGCCGCGCCCTCGGGCACGCCGTTGCGGGCGCGGACGGAGCGCGCCAGCGTGATGATCTTGCGGTCCTCGGGGTCCAAGGCGCTGGGGTCCGAGGCGCCGGGGGCGGACGCGTCGGGGGCCGGGGCAGGGGTCGCTTCGCTCATGCGGGCGAGCATACGACCCGTGACCAGCGCTCCGGCGAACGGGACCGGCCCGCCAGCCCGCCCCCGCGCCGGTCGGCTCGGCTCAAGGGGCCGGAGCGGCCGAGGCGGCTCAACCCGCGACCTGGTACATGCCGCCTCTGCGGCCCTCCGGCGAGGTCAGCCATTCCAGCTTCGCCGCCGTGTCCGTGGCCGGCCGGGGGTTGTGCAGCACGATCACCAGGTCGGGCCGGGCCGGGATGTTCAGTTGCGTGGACTCGAAGAAGAGCGCGCCGACCAGCGGGTGCTCCAGCTCCTTGTGCAGTTGGCCGCCCGCCTCGACATCGCGCCGGGCCCACAGCTCGGCGAACTCCGGGCTCGCCTCGGACACCTGCCGGACGACCTCCGCGAACCCCTCGTCGTCGGGGTGCTGCGAGCACGCGACGCGGAACTGGGCAACGACCCAGGGCGCGGTCTGCTCCCAGCTCTTGGTCCGCGCCCGGTAGACCGGGTCGGTGAAGAAGGAGAGCACGCAGTTCTGCGGGGCTTCCTGCCGGAAGCCCATCACCAGCGCCGCCGAGTCGTTGTAGGCGATGGTGTTCCAGTACTGGTCGAGGATGTGCGCCGGGAAGGGCATCCACGCGTCGATCAGCCGGTGGAGACCCTCGCACAGGTGGTCCGACTCGTGCTCGGAGCGGGGCAACGGCGGGTTGAGCCCCGCCAGTACGTACAGATGGCGGCGCTCCACGCCGGTCAGCTTGAGCACCCGCGCGACCGCGTCCAGGACCTGCGACGAGACGGTGATGTCGCGGCCCTGCTCCAGCCACTGGTACCAGGACGCGCCCACTCCGGCCAGCACGGCGACCTCTTCGCGGCGCAGACCGGGCGTCCGCCGACGGGCCCCGCCGTCCGGCAGCCCCGCTTCGGTCGGGCTGACCCGGGCCCTGCGGCTCATGAGAAAGTCGCGGAGTTCCTGATGCCGACGTGATTTGGCGCTGCTCGCGACTGCTGTCCGGGCGACGGCCACGTGGTTTCCCCCCTCGTTGGGCTGCCTGGTGGTGCGGCCAAGCTGCCTGGTGGTGCGGCCAACAGGATAATCTCCGGCTCCCCACGCACCCTCGGATCAGTCGAACGTAGCGGCATGACCATCGATTCCCCCTCCCTGGCCCCCGCACCTCCCGCTCCGCCCGGCGATACCGCAGTTCACCCCACCCCCGCTCGCACCCCGTCCGCCGCCCCGGAACGGCTCTCCACCCGCGCCAAGCTGGTGCTGTTCGTGCTGTGCGCGGCCCAGTTCATGATCGCTCTCGACTTCTCGATCCTGAATGTGGCGCTGCCCGTCCTCGGCAAGGACCTGGGCATGGGGCAGGCCGACCTCCAGTGGGCGGTGACCGCCTTCGCCCTGCCGTCCGGCGGCTTCCTGCTGCTGTTCGGCCGGATCGCCGACCTGTACGGGCGGCGCAAGCTCTTCCTCACCGGGCTCGGCGTGTTCGCCGTGGCCTCCGTCCTCGCGGCGCTGGCCTGGGACCCCGCCTCGTTCCTGGCCGGGCGCGCGTTGCAGGGCCTCGGTGCGGCGATCATCGTGCCGACCGGCATGTCGCTGCTGACCACGACCTTCCCCGAGGGCCCGCAGCGCGAGCGGGCGCTGGGCATCAGCGGCACGCTGCTCTCGCTCGGGTTCACGATCGGCATGGTGCTCGGCGGCGCGATGACCGACACCGTCGGCTGGCGCTCCACCATGGGGCTGCTCGCGGTGGCCGGCGCGCTGGTGCTGCTGGCCGCGCCCAAGCTGCTCAGCGAGTCCCGGCACCCGCAGCGACCGCGTATCGACGTACCCGGCGCGATCACCGTCACCGGCGCGCTCCTCTCCCTGATCTACGGCCTGTCGACAGCCGCGCAGCAGGGCTTCGGCAGCCTCGACGTGATCGTGACCCTGGTGGCGGGCGTCCTGCTGCTGGCCGCGTTCATCGCGGTCGAGTCGCGCTCCGCGCAGCCGCTGGTGTCGCTGAAGATGCTGCGCCGCCGCAGTGTCGCCTGGGGCAACCTGGGCGGCATCGCGACCTTCTCGATGATGAGCACGGTCGTCTTCCTGCTGACCCTCTACCTCCAGGAAGTCCTGAAGCTGTCCGCGCTCCAGACCGGCCTGATCTTCGGCGTGCAGGGCGCGCTGTCAGCCGTCGCCGGCGTGCTGGCGCCCAAGGTCATCGGCCGCTTCGGCGCCCGGAACACCCTGGTCGGCGCCCTGCTGCTGCAAGCTGTCTTCACCGCGTCGCTGCTGGGCCTCGGCGTCGCCTCCGGCGCGTGGCTCGCGCTGGTCGGCGTGTCAGTCGCCAGCGTCGGCCACCTGGGCGCGATCATCTCGTACGGCGTCATCGCGACCTCCGGCCTGCCCGACGACGAGCAGGGTCTGGCAACCGGCCTGGTGACCAGTTCGCAGCAGGTGGGCATCACCATCGGCATCCCGCTGTTGAGCGCGCTGGCCTCGGCCCATGTCGCCGTCCTCCGCGACGGCGGCGACGGCTTCGCGGCGTCGACGCTGGGCGGAATCAAGCTCGGCCTGGGCGTGGACGCGGCGGTCGTGGCGGTGGTGGCCGTGCTGGTGGCCTTCGGGCTGAGCCGGCGGGCCGACGGCGGGGTGGCCGTGGGCGGCCGTACGGGCGGGGTGTGACGGGCGGGGTGTGACGGGCGGGGTGTGACGGGCGGAACTGCTATCCGCCCCCCATAGCCAGCGGGCGGGCCGGCATTCGTCACGCGTCGGGGTGCTGTTCAAGGAGCCAGCGGCAGTCGCGGGCGAGCTGGCGGACCTGGCGCTGCGCGGAGAGCAGCCCCGCGCCGAGTCCCTGGTCGACCTGGCGGCGGATGCCGTCGAGGCGGGCCCGGTGCGCGTACCACTCCCTGCCGCCGTGCCGCATCCGGTCGACCTTCGCCTCGACCTCCGGGAGCAGCAGGTGGATGTGACCGCGCAACAGCTGCTCCAGTCCGGCGAGTTCCTCGATGCGCAGTGGGGCGCTGCGCTCGGTCAGGCCGTGGCTGATCGTCTTCTTGACGGTGTCCCGGTCGACCGGATCGCCGTTCGTCTCGGCACCTGGGGACGCGACGGCGCGGAATCCGGCAGTGCCCTCGGCGCTCACGGGAACAGGCAGTCCCCGTCGCTCCGTACCCGGTCTCGGTCCGTCGGGGAACCGGTCGGGAGCGGCTGCGGGTGCCGCGTCGGTGGCGGTGGTGGTGTCACGGTCCATGGCTCCAGCGAACCGTCTGGGCGGCCTTCGCGCGGGAGCCTGCGCACGGTCCATTTTCGAGCTGATAGACCGTCTCGTGCGGTCGGCGCAGGGTGAGACGCGGCAGGGCCTCCTGCGCGTCAGCACGGCGTACGCGGCCCTGGTGGGGTGGCTGTACCAGGACGCGGGCGACATGGCGGGCGCGTCGTTCTGGCGAGGCGTGACGCAGGAGATCGCCCTGCGGTCCCGCGATCCTCACCTCATCGGGTACGCCCTGGTCAATCAGGCACAGGTGCGGACGGACCTCGGCGACGGCCTCGGCGTCATCGACCTGTGCGAGGCGGCATTGCAGGACACCGGCCGTGTCATGCCGAAGGTGCGGATCATGGCGATGCAGCAGCAGGCGCACGGTGCCAGCCTCGTCGGCGACCGAGCCGCAGTCGACCGGCTGCTCGACGATGCGGACCCGCTGCTGGGTCGTGCCGATGACGAACGCCCCTGGGGGAACGCGTGCAAGCGCACTCCGGGGTACCTCGAAGTGCAGCGGGCTACGTGTTACGGGCGGCTCGGACTCGGCGCGGAGGCGAGCACGCTGTGGACGCAAGTGCTCGGTGCGGTCCCCTCCACGGCGCACCGGGACCGAGGGGTCTACCTGGCCCGCCATGCCACGGCGGCTGCCACGGCGAGAGAGCCGGAGCAGGCTGTGGCGATTGCCCGTGAGGCCGTGCAGATCGCGGTCGAGACCAGGTCCGCGCGGATGCGGCAGGAGTTGAGCGCTCTGGAGCGGGCCATGCAGCCGTGGCACGATGCCCTACTCGGCCGGGATCTCACGGAGGTTCTGGCCCCCATCGCTGAGAGGGGATGACGTGGCTGACGGACCAGTGCCGCTGACGGAAGAGGAGATCGCCGAGCGGCTGCGACAGGTGCCGGGGTGGCAGAGGCAGCGGGACGCGATCTCCCGTGCTTACGGGATCCGGTATCACGGTGGGGTAGCGCTGATCGTGCACGTCGCGGACATCGAGCGGCTCATCGGCCACCACGCGGACATCGATCTCCGCTGGGATCACGTGCGGTTCGAGATCACCACGCACGACGCCGGCCACAAGCTGACCGCAGCGGACTTCGACCTCGCGCGGCGCATCGACAAGATCGCAGCGGCGCACGAGGCTACGCCCCGCTGAGCGCACTGGATGCGGCCATGGCTCCGTGGCAGGCTGAGCCGGTCGGTCAGGAGCTGGCCGGGATTCTGGCACACATGGGGTAGGGGGTACGGCTGTGGCTGAGGCTCTGACTCGGGACCAGATCGAGGAGCGGATCAAGGATCTGCCTGGTTGGTCGACGGACGGTAGGAAGATCGAGCGTTCCTACGCCGTTCCGCACATCGCGGGTGCGGCGTTCATCGTCCGCATCGCGGCGATTCAGGACGGTCTCGGGCACCACTCCGAGGCCACGCTCGGATACAAGGCCGTGCGGGTGTCGATCAGTTCGAGCGACCTCGGCGGGCATGTCGCTGAACACGACATCGAGCTGGCCCGCCGGATCGAGACGGCGGCGAGCGGGCACGGCGCGGCCTGAGGATGGGACCAGGACGGGGGGCGGGGCGCGGTGCGTTCGAGGCCGCGCGGCCGGTCACCGCTGGCGGCGCTGCGGATCGGGCCGGGAAAGACCCGGCTTGACCTCCAGGCCGGGCCTTGATCACTTGGGGTGAGTAACGGGACTTGAACCCGTCGCTCACCCCCTCCCCGCCCTGTCTACTCCCCGTCCTCCGCCCCCGTGACGCGGACCGGCTCGACCCGCACCGTCATGATCCGGTTGCGCCGCCCCGCAGGGGACTCCGCGGTGAGGCGCAGCGCCTTGAGGGTCGGGGCGGAGTTCTCCTCGGAGAGGTCCACTTCGGCTGTCGCGCCGGCGATCGGGACGCGGCCGAGGAACTTGGCGAGCAGACCGCCGACCGTCTCGACGTCCTCGTCGTCCAGCTCGATGCCGTAGAGCTCGCCGAGGTCGCCGATGTCCAGCCGGGCGGTGACGCGGTACGAGCCGTCGCCGAGGTCCTCGACCGGGGGGAGTTCGCGGTCGTACTCGTCGGTGATCTCGCCGACGATCTCTTCGAGGATGTCCTCGATGGTGACGATGCCGGCCGTGCCGCCGTACTCGTCGACGACGACGGCGACATGGTTGCGGTCCTGCTGCATCTCGCGCAGCAGATCGCCCGCGTTCTTGGTGTCGGGGACGAAGACGGCGGGCCGGATGGCCGTGGAGACGAGTTCGGACTCGGCGTCGCGGTTGATGTGCGTCTTGCGGACGAGGTCCTTGAGGTAGACGACGCCGACGACGTCGTCCTCGTTCTCGCCGGTGACCGGTATCCGGGAGAAGCCGGAGCGCAGCGCGAGGGTGAGGGCCTGCCGGATGGTCCTGGCGCGCTCGATGACGACGAGGTCGGTGCGCGGCACCATGACCTCGCGGACGAGGGTGTCGCCGAGCTGGAAGACGGAGTGCACCATGCGGCGCTCCTCGTCCTCGATGAGCGACTCCTGCTCGGCGAGGTCCACCATCGCGCGCAGCTCGGCCTCCGAGGCGAACGGTCCCTTGCGGAAGCCCTTGCCGGGGGTCAGCGCGTTGCCGAGGAGGATCAGCAGCTGCGGGATGGGGCCCATGACGCGGGCCAGCGGCAGCAGGACGTACGCGGCGGCGGTGGCGGTGTTGAGCGGGTGCTGGCGGCCGATGGTGCGCGGTGAGACGCCGACGGCGACGTAGGAGACGAGGACCATGACGCCGATGGCGATGGTCAGCGCCTCCCAGGTCTCGTTGAACTCCCGGACGCAGGCGAAGGTGACGACGGCGCCCGCCGCGACCTCGCAGGCGACCCTGACCAGCAGGGCGACGTTGAGGTAGCGGGTGGGGTCGGCGGCGACGGCCATCAGTTTGGCGCTGCCGCGCCGGCCGGACCGTACGGCCTCCTCCGCGCGGAAGCGGCTCGTACGGGCCAGGCCCGCTTCGGCGCAGGCGGCCAGCCAGGCGATGACGACCAGCAGGACCGCCGCCGCGATGAGTTGGGCGGTCACCGGGTGGTCGGCGCGGGTGAGGGGCCCTCGATGCCGCGCTCGTCGCGCCAGCCGTCGAGGATCGCCTTCTGCAGGCCGAACATCTCGGCCTTCTCGTCGGCCTCCTCGTGGTCGTATCCCAGGAGGTGCAGGACGCCGTGGACGGTGAGGAGGTGGAGCTCCTCGTCCATGCTGTGCCCGGCGGCGTCGCCCTGTTTCTTCGCCACCTCCGGGCACAGCACGATGTCGCCGAGCAGGCCCTGCGGCGGCTCCTCGTCGTCCTTGTCGGGCGGGCGCAGCTCGTCCATCGGGAAGGACATGACGTCCGTGGGGCCGGGCTCGTCCATCCACTGGATGTGGAGTTGTTCCATGGCGTCGGTGTCGATGACGATCACGGAGAGCTCGGAGAGCGGGTGGATGCGCATCCTGGCGAGGGCGTAGCGGGCGACGTCGAGGACGGCCTGCTCGTCGATGTCCTGACCGGACTCGTTGTTGACGTCGATCGACATGGTGCTGGGGCTCTTACCTTTGGTTGTGGTCACGGCCGGTTCGCTCGTCGAACTGCTCGTATGCGTCGACGATACGGGCGACCAGCTTGTGGCGGACCACGTCGGCGCTGGTGAGCCGGGAGAAATGGATGTCCTCGACGCCTTCGAGGATGTCCTGCACCTGACGCAGCCCGCTTCTGATGCCGTTCGGCAGGTCGACCTGGGTGACGTCGCCGGTGACGACGATCTTCGATCCGAAGCCCAGCCGGGTGAGGAACATCTTCATCTGCTCGGCGCTGGTGTTCTGCGCCTCGTCGAGGATGATGAACGCGTCGTTGAGGCTACGCCCGCGCATATAGGCCAGCGGCGCCACCTCGATCGTCCCCGCCGCCATCAGCCGCGGGATCGACGCCGGGTCGAGCATGTCGTGCAGCGCGTCGTAGAGCGGGCGCAGATACGGGTCGATCTTCTCGAAGAGGGTGCCGGGCAGGAAGCCGAGCCGCTCGCCGGCCTCGACCGCGGGCCGGGTCAGGATGATCCGGCTGACCTGCTTGGACTGCAGGGCCTGGACCGCCTTGGCCATGGCGAGGTAGGTCTTGCCGGTGCCCGCGGGGCCGATGCCGAAGACGACCGTGTGCTGGTCGATCGCGTCGACGTAGCGCTTCTGGTTGAGGGTCTTGGGGCGGATGGTGCGGCCGCGGCTGGAGAGGATGTTCTGGGTGAGCACCTCAGCGGGCGTCTCGGCGGGGGCGTCGCCGTTCGGCGTGCCGTCGCCGTTCTCCGAGCTGCGTAGCATGGCGATCGATCGCTCCACCGCGTCCTCCGTCATCGGCTGGCCGGTGCGCAGCACCAGCATCATCTGGTCGAAAAGGCGCTGGACGAGAGCGACTGCCGCCGGTTCACCGGTGACGCTGACCTCGTTGCCGCGTACGTGAATGTCGGTCGAGGGGAACGCCGTCTCGATCACGCGCAACAGGGAGTCCCTGGACCCCAGCACGGTGACCATGGGGTGGTTGGCGGGAACGGCGAAGTGGGCGTGGGCCGTCGATCGTGCGGGTGTCTGCCGTGTGGGTGTCTGCGTCATGGGCCGGCTCTAGGGCCTGCTCATCCCTCTTTCCCGGGTTCGACATCCCGAACGGAGCCAATTCCGCTCGGGCCCTTGGTATCCCAAGAGTACGACGCGGCACCGACAGCACCGAGGTCTTTTACGTCGGGTCACGCGGGGTCATGGCGGGGCGGGTCGGGGGCGGGGCGGGCTGAGGCGGGTTGTCGGCGGCCACGGGGGTGCGGGCCGCGTCCGCCGTACGGGGACGGCCCGCCGTCTCGGCTGCCGCTACGGCTGGCCGCTACGGCTGCCGGAAGCCGATCGTCGGTACGGCCCGGCGCAGCGGCCCCGGGCGGGTGGCGGTGGGGAGCAGCGCGTCGAGGAAGGCGTAGCGGCGCAGCGCCGTGCGGTCGCCGCCGCCGCTGCCGGGGGCCGTCCGCTGGTCGTCGAAGGCGCGGGTGTGCTGCCACCAGGCGGCGATCTCGACCCAGCCGGGCGCCGAGAGCGAGCCGCCGAATTCCTGCACGGACAGCGCGGCGGTCAGGCCGGCGAAGGCCAGCCGGTCGGCGAGCGGCCAGTCGGCGAGGGTGCCGGTGACGAAGCCCGCGACGAAGACGTCGCCCGCCCCGGTCGGGTCGAGCGCGTCGACGGAGATGGCCGGGACCTCGGCGCTCTCGCCGGTCCGGCCGTCGACGGCGTACGCGCCCTCGGCGCCCATCGTGACGACGGCGAGCGGGACCTTCTCGGCGAGGGCGTGCGCGGCGGCGCGCGGGGAGTCGGTGCGGGTGTAGCGCATCGCCTCGCCCGCGTTGGGCAGGAACGCCTCGCAGTGCTCCAGGTCGGCGAGGTCGGCCGGGTCCCAGCGGCCGGTCTCGTCCCAGCCGACGTCGGCGAAGATCCGGCTGCCGCTGCGGGCGGCGTGCTTGATCCAGTCCTGCCGCGCGCCGCGCGGGCCCTGCGGCTCCAGGGACGCGATGCAGGCGCGCGCCGGGGGCGGGCACTCCGGCGCGGGCTCCCCATCGAAGGCGGCCTCGGGCGAGGGGGCCTCGTGGCCGTGGCTGACCATGGTGCGCTCGCCCTCGTACGCCATGGAGACGGTCACCGGGGAGTGCCAGCCGGGGACCGTGCGGGACGGGCCGAGGTCGATGCCCTCGCCTCGGGCCAGCGCGTCCCAGCAGTACTCGCCGTACATGTCGTCGCCGAAGGCGGCGGCCAGCGAGGTGCGCAGGCCCAGCCGGGCCAGGGCGGTGGCCATGTTGGCGACGCCGCCGGGGCTGGAGCCCATGCCGCGCGCCCAGGACTCGGTGCCGCGCACCGGGGCGCTGTCGAGGCCGGTGAAGATGATGTCCAGGAAGACCGTGCCGGTGAGATAGACGTCGCAGGCCGGGTCGGCGGGGGTGCGCAGCGCGGCGAGCGGGTCGAGCGCGCAGGGCTGGGCCGCTGATTGCTCGCCGTCATGTCTGGTCACCGTGCGCTCCCCGGTCGGGCGTTCTCGATCGATGCAGGTCAGGCCAGTGTGCCTGACGGTGCGGGATGTGCCGGGGTAGACGCTCGGGAGGGGGCGCGGGACGGGACGCGGGACGGGACGCCGTACGGGGCGGGGAGGGGGAACGGGGCGGGGGGCGCGGCGTGCGTCGGCGTACGCCGGCGCACGTCACGCAGTGGCGGCGCGAGACCGCCCGCCCCGCGCCGGGCCGCACCGGGCCGCACCGGGCCGCACCGGGCCGGCACCGCACCGCGCCGCGCCGCGCCGCGCCGCCCGCCAGTGCTACCAGCGCGGAATCTCCGGCGTGCCCCAGCCCGGTTCACCCTTACGCATCGCTGCCGCGTCGTCGCGCTCGCGCATCGTGCCGTCGTCGTCGAGCCAGCGCCGGTGGAAGCGGGCGAGGGCCTCGCGGTCCAGCTCGACGCCCAGCCCGGGGGCGTCGGGGACCGTCAAGCGGCCGTCGTGGAAGACGAACCGCTCGGTGATCACGTCCTCGGTCTGCCACGGGTAGTGGCTGTCGCACGCGTAGTCGAGGTTGGGCACGGTCGCCGCGACGTGCGTCATGGCCGCGAGGCTGATGCCCAGGTGGGTGTTGGAGTGCATGGAGAGGCCGACGCCGAAGGTGCGGCAGATCGCCGCGAGCTCGCGGTGGAGCCGTCAATACCGCGCGGCGCGGCCCGGCCGCGAGCCGGGCGTACGCGGCGGCAAGCCCCGTACGCCCGCACCCCTCACTGACCGCGCGCGATCCACTCCGCCAAGCGGGGCGCTTCGTCCCCGATCGTGGTCGAGTCGCCGTGGCCGGTGCGCACCACGGTCTCGCCGGGCAGCGTCAGCAGCCGGTCGCGGATCGAGTCGATGATGGTCGGGAAGTCGGAGAACGACCGGCCGGTCGCGCCCGGACCGCCCTGGAAGAGGGTGTCGCCGGTGAAGACGACGCCCAGTACGGGCGCGTAGAGACAGACCGCGCCGGGGGCGTGCCCCGGGGTGTGCAGGACGGTGAGGTCGATGCCCGCGATTCGCAGCAGCCGGCCGTCCGCCAGCTCGCCGTCCGGGGCCCGGTCGGGGTGCGTCTGCTTCCAGAGCGGCAGGTCGTCCGGGTGCAGCAGGATCGGCGCGCCCGTGCGGGCCGCGAGCGCGGGGGCGGCGTCGATGTGGTCGTTGTGGGCGTGCGTGCAGACGATGGCGACCAGTTCCCGGCCTTCCAGCGCCGCCTCGATGGCCGCCGCGTCGTGGGCGGCGTCGATGACGATCGCCTGCGCGTCGTCGCCGACGATCCAGACGTTGTTGTCGACGTCCCAGCTGCCGCCGTCCAGCGCGAACGTGCCGGAGGTGACGAGATGGTCGATGCGGACGGCCCGCTCGCCGTCGTCGGCGGTGTGCTCGCTGCGGTCCGCGGCCATCAGAACTCCACGACCGAGCGGAGGACGTCGCCCTCGTGCATGCGCTCGAAGGCCTTCTCGACGTCATCGAGTCCGATGGTCTCGGTGACGAAGGCGCCCAGGTCGATCCGCCCCTGCTGGTGCAGGTCGATCAGCATCGGGAAATCGCGGGAGGGCAGACAGTCTCCGTACCAGGAGGACTTCAGCGCGCCGCCCCGGCCGAAGACGTCGATGAGCGGCAGTTCCAGCGTCATCTCCGGGGTGGGCACTCCGACCAGCACGACCGTGCCGGCCAGATCGCGGGCGTAGAACGCCTGCCGGTACGTCTCGGGGCGGCCGACCGCGTCGATGACGACGTCCGCGCCGTTCCCGCCGGTCAGCTCGCGGATCGCCTCGACGGGGTCCGTGCCGCGCGAGTTGACGGTGTGCGTCGCGCCCATCGAACGCGCCGTCTCCAGCTTGCGGTCGTCGATGTCGACGGCGATGATCCGCGCCGCTCCGGCCAGCTTGGCCCCGACGATCGCCGCGTCGCCGACGCCGCCGCAGCCGATGACCGCGACCGAGTCGCCCCGGCCGACCGCGCCGGTGTTGATCGCGGCGCCGATGCCCGCCATGACGCCGCAGCCGAGCAGCCCCGCCACCGCCGGGGAGACGGCCGGGTCGACCTTGGTGCACTGCCCGGCGGCGACGAGGGTCTTCTCGGCGAACGCGCCGATGCCCAGCGCCGCGGACAGCACGGTGCCGTCGGTCAGCGTCATCTTCTGCTTGGCGTTGTGCGTGTCGAAGCAGTACTGCGGCCGGCCGCGCAGACAGGCCCGGCACTGGCCGCACACCGCGCGCCAGTTGAGGATCACGAAGTCGCCGGGCTCGACGTCGGTGACGCCCGCGCCGACGGACTCGACGACGCCCGATGCCTCATGTCCCAGCAGGAACGGGAAGTCGTCGTTGATGCCGCCCTGCTTGTAGTGCAGATCGGTGTGGCACACCCCGCACGCCTGGATCTGCACCACCGCCTCGCCGGGCCCCGGGTCCGGCACCACGATCGTCTCGACCCGCACCGGCTCGTTCTTGCCGGGGGCGATGACCCCGCGAACTTCCTGCGCCATGGAACAGCCCTTCTCGTCGGTCTCGTCCTGATCCACTCTGGCCGGTCGATGCCCGAAACGTCCAACACGGGGACGTTCCGAACGCTACGCGCGCCGAGCGGCGCGGAACAGGGACCGCGCGCCCCCCGCGTACGCCGCCCGAGTACGCCGCACGCGCTCAGCGCCGCTTGGGGACCGCGACCCTCATGAAGTCCTCGGCGACGCTGACCGGCCCCTCGAAGCCCGCCGCGCGCGCCTGCCGCTCGAACTCGGCAGGGTCGCTGTAGCGCTGCGAGAAGTGGGTCAGCACCAGATGCCGCACGCCCGCCTCCCTCGCGACCCGGCCCGCCTGCCCGGCCGTGAGGTGGCCGTGGTCGACGGCGAGCCGCTCGTCCTCGTCGAGGAAGGTGGACTCGATGACGAGCAGGTCGGCTCCGTCGGCGAGTTCGAGCACCCCGTCGCACATCCTGGTGTCCATCACGAACGCGAAGCGCTGCCCGCGCCGCATCTCGCCGACCTGGTCACGGGTGACCGTACGGCCGTCCACGGTCAGCGATCCGGACCGTTGCAGGCGTCCGACGTCGGGGCCCGCGATGCCGTGCGCCGCGAGCCGTTCGGGCAGCATCCGGAAGGTGTCCGGCTCGACCAGCCGGTAGCCGAAGCAGTCGACGGGGTGCGACAGCGGCCGGGCTTCGAGGGTGAAGGCGGGCGTGCGGTCCAGCACCCCCGGGCCCTTGACCGGCTGTTGGCTGAGCGGCACCGACTCGAAGAAGGCCGTCGCGTGCCGCAGCCGGTCGAAGTAGCGCTGCCCGCTGTGCGGGTAGTGCACGGTGACCGGGTGCGGCACCCGGTCGAGGTTGATCCGCTGGATCACCCCGGCCAGCCCCAGCGAGTGGTCGCCGTGGAAGTGCGTGACGCAGATCCGGGTCAGGTCGTGCGCGGCGACGCCGGCGTGCAGCATCTGCCGCTGGGTGCCCTCTCCGGGATCGAAGAGGACGCCCTCGCCGTCCCAGCGCAGCAGATAGCCGTTGTGGTTGCGGTGCCGGGTCGGGACCTGGCTCGCGGTGCCGAGGACGACGAGTTCGCGTACGGACATCGGGCCGGGCTATCCGGGCGGCCAGTCGAGCCCGCGACCGCCGAGCACATGGGCGTGCGCGTGGAAGACGGTCTGGCCCGCGCCCGCGCCGGTGTTGAAGATGATCCGGTAGCCGCGGTCGTCGACCTTCTCGTCGGCGGCCACCGCACCCGCCTCGCGCAGCACGTCCGCGGCGAGGCCGGGCTCGGCCGCCGCCAGCACGGCCGCGTCCCGGTAGTGCGCCTTGGGGATCACCAGGATGTGCGTGGGCGCCTGGGGGTTGATGTCCCGGAACGCCACGGTCGTACCGGTCTCCCGGACGACGGTCGCCGGCACCTCCCCTGCGACGATTTTGCAGAACAGGCAGTCGGCCTGCGGTTCTCCCGCCACCGGTGGGCTCCTCCCGGGTCGTCGGCTGGTACGAACCGGATGCTACCCGCCCGTCCCGCCCGGCTCGTCGGCGCACGCCGGGCGCGGTGGACCCGAGCCGGCGCGGCGCGCTACTCGGCCGCCTGGTCCTGCTCCCGCGGGTCCCCCACCTGCGGCTGCGGAGTGACGCAGCCGCAGGTGGGGGTCGGGTCGGGCTGCGGGGCGGTGACGGTCACGGTCGCCGGGGGTGTGGACGGCGGCCGGGGCGAGGGCGGCCGGACCGTGCGGGTCACGGTGGGCCGCAGGTCGTGGCTGGGCGAGGGCGGCGCCGTACGGGTGTGGGTCGACGACGGATCACGGGTCGGCCGCTGCGTAGGATCGTCGCTCGGCCCGTCGCCGCAGTTGCCGAGCACGTTCGCCCGGAAGACCACCCGGCCGCCGACCTTCGCGGTCAAGTCACCGCGTACGCACCGGCCGTTCAGCTCCTGGGTGACCTTGCCCGCGATGCGGATCTGCTGCCCCCGCTTCGTCTCGCCCTCGCAGTCGACGGTCGCGACGGACCGGGTGCTCGCGCTCGCGCCGGGCCGCGCGGAGGTGTTCGCGGCCACCTCGCGGCCGTCACCCGTCTTCGCGGTGCAGCTCAGCCAGTTGACGTCGACACCGCTGCGCTCCAGCGCCCGGGTGCCCGCCTGGTCGGTGGTGAGAGCGACCGCGACAGTGTTCATCCCGCCGCCCAGCGCCGGGTCGCACGCCGCCAGCCCGACGACCGCCGCGCTGGCCGCTCCGGCCGCCGCGAGTGCGGGTCCCCACCGCGGTTTTCCGCGTCCGAATACCCTCAGTGCCCCCATAGGCGGCAGCCTCCCACCGGCGTGCGTACTCCGGTAGGGCTACTCCGGCCACTTCCGGTCACTCCTGGTGCCCCTCCCGGCACGAGCCACCGGAGGCGTCCCGCCGAGCGCCGCCCGCGCGACGGCGGCTCTCAGCCCCAGCGCCCCGTACGCCCCAGCAGCAGCGCGGACGCGGCCGTGCCCGCCGTAGAGGTGCGCAGCACGGTCGGTCCCAGCCGGTACGGCTTGGCGCCCGCTTCGGCGAAGACGGCCAGCTCCTCGGGCGAGACGCCGCCTTCCGGTCCGACGACGAGCACGATGTCGCCCCCGGCGGGCAGTTCGGCGCTCGCGAGCGGTTCGCTGCCCTCCTCGTGCAGGACGGCGGCGAAGGAGGCCGAGGCGAGCAGCCGCGCGACCTGGCGAGTGCTCATCAGGTCGGTGACGTCGGGGAAGCGGAGCCTGCGGGACTGCTTGCCGGCCTCGCGGGCGGTCGCGCGCCACTTGCCGAGCGCCTTGAGGCCGCGCTCGCCCTTCCACTGGGTGACGCAACGGGCCGCCGCCCAGGGGACGACGGCGTCCACGCCGGTCTCCGTCATGGTCTCGACGGCCAGCTCGCCGCGGTCGCCCTTGGGCAGCGCCTGGACGACCGTGATCCGCGGGTTCGGCGGGGCCTGCGTGCGCAGTTCGGCGACCGCGACGTCCAGCCGGTCCTTGCCCTCGACGGCAGCCACAGTGCCGTACGCGCCGGTGCCCGCGCCGTCCGTCAGCACGATCTCCTCGCCGACGCGCAGCCGGCGCACCGCTACGGCGTGCCGCCCCTCCTGGCCGTCCAGGGTGACGAGCCTGCCGGGCCTGGCCCCGGCCGCGTCGCCGGACAGGCCGCTCAGCCGCTCGCCGTCGACGAGGAAGACGGGAGCCGTCATGACGCGGATTCTCCTTGCGGGTGGAAGGCCAACGCCGCGCGGGCCTCAGCCAGTTCGGCGGCCAGCACCTCGATCAGCTGCCCGGCCGGCAGCTCGCGCGCCTGCCGGTGCCCCTGCCCTGCCCACAGCGCCATGCCCTGCGCGTCGCCGGCCTTCGCCGCCGCCTTGCGCAGCCCGGAGGTCAGGTGGTGGACCTGCGGGTAGGCGGACGGGGCGTACGGGCCGTGCTCGCGCATGAAGCGGTTGACCAGGCCGCGGGCCGGGCGGCCTGAGAAGGCCCGGGTCAGCTCGGTGCGGGTGAACAGCGGGTCGGTCATGGCGTGTTTGTGCAGCGCGTGGGCGCCGGACTCGGGACAGACGAGGAACGCCGTGCCGAGCTGCGCCGCGCTCGCGCCGGTTGCCAGCACGGCGGCGATCTGGCCGCCGCGCATCAGGCCGCCGGCGGCGATGATCGGGAGCTGGACGGCCTCGCGCACCTGGGTGACCAGGGTGAGCAGGCCGAGCCCGGAGCCGCAGCCGTCGCTCTTGGGGTCGTCGCGGTGGGTGCCCTGGTGGCCGCCGGCCTCGATGCCCTGCACGCAGACGACGGCGGCGCCCGACCACTGGGCGGCCTGTGCCTCGGCCGGCGAGGTGACGGTCACCACGGTCAGCGTGCCGGCCTTGGCGAAGGCTTCGAGGACCGGGCGGGGCGGACAGCCGAAGGTGAAGGAGACGACCGGGACCGGGTCGTCGAGGAGGATCGCGAGCTTCGCGTCGTACGCGTCGTCGCTGCCCGCGTCCGGGTCGCCGAGCGGGGTCTCGTACCAGGTGGCCTCGCCCGTGAGCTGCTCGCGGTAGAGGTCCACTTCGGAGCCGACGGCGGTGGTGGCCGAGGCGCTCGGCTGCGGCATGAAGAGGTTCACGCCGAACGGCCGGTCACTGAGCCCGCGCAGCTGTTTGATCTCTTCGTACATGGCTTCCGGCGTTTTATAGCCGGCGGCCAGGAATCCGAGACCGCCGGCCTGGGCCACCGCGGCGACCAGCGGCGGCCGGGAACCGCCCCCTGCCATGGGGGCCTGCACGATCGGATATGGGGAGAGATCGGTCAGCGCGGAGGACATGACCACATCGTGTCACGCCCCCCGCGCCGCGCCGTAACGAGCCTCAGCATCCGGTCGGCCGGGTCTAGCGCCCGTTGAACGCGTCTTTCAAGCGGGAGAAGAGCCCCTGCTGACCGGGCTGAAAGTGACCGGTCGGCCGCTCCTCACCACGCAGCTTGGCGAGCCTGCGCATCAGCTCTTCCTGCTCCGCGTCGAGCTTCGCCGGCGTGAGCACCTCGACGTGCACGATCAGGTCGCCCCGGCCGCCGCCCCGCAGATGCGTGATGCCGCGCTGGTGCAGCGGGATCGACTGTCCGGACTGAGTGCCCGGCCGGATGTCGATCTCCTCCAGACCGTCCAGGGTCTCCAACGGGCACTGGGTGCCGAGGGTGGCCGCCGTCATCGGGATGGTGACCGTGCAGTGCAGGTCGTCGCCGCGCCGCTGGAAGACCGGGTGCGGCAGCTCGTGGATCTCGACGTAGAGGTCGCCGGCGGGGCCGCCGCCGGGGCCGACCTCGCCCTCGCCCGCGAGTTGGATGCGGGTGCCGTTGTCGACGCCGGCCGGGATCTTGACCGTGAGCGTCCGGCGCGAGCGGATGCGCCCGTCGCCCGCGCACTCCGGGCAGGGCGTGGGCACGACGGTGCCGAAGCCCTGGCACTGCGGGCACGGCCGCGAGGTCATGACCTGGCCCAGGAACGACCGGGTCACCTGCGACACCTCACCGCGACCGCGACACATGTCACAGGTCTGCGCCGAGGTGCCGGGCGCCGCGCCCTCACCGCTGCACGTCGTGCAGACGATCGCGGTGTCGACCTGGATGTCCTTGGTGGTCCCGAACGCGGCTTCGTCCAGCTCGATGTCGAGCCGGATCATCGCGTCCTGGCCACGCCTGGTCCGGGAGCGCGGGCCGCGCTGGGAGGCCTGTCCGAAGAAGGCGTCCATGATGTCGCTGAAGTTGCCGAAGCCCGCGCCGAAGCCGCCGGCTCCGCCACCGCCGCCGCCCGCTCCGGAGAGCGGATCGCCGCCGAGGTCGAAGACCTGCTTCTTCTGCGGGTCCGAGAGCACCTCGTAAGCGGCGTTGATCTCCTTGAACCGCTCCTGGGTCTTCGGGTCCGGGTTCACATCCGGGTGCAGCTCACGCGCCAGCCGCCGGAAGGCCTTCTTGATCTGCTCCTGCGAAGCGTCGCGTTGTACACCGAGGACCGCGTAATAGTCCGTGGCCACTTACGACTCCGCCAGGATCTGTCCGACGTAACGTGCCACTGCGCGTACCGCTCCCATCGTTCCGGGGTAGTCCATGCGGGTCGGTCCGACCACGCCGAGTTTTGCGACTGCCTCGTCGCCCGAACCGTAGCCGACCGCGACGACCGATGTGGAGTTCAGGCCCTCGTGAGCATTCTCATGCCCGATACGTACGGTCATGCCCGATTCTTTGGCCTCGCCGAGCAGCTTGAGGAGCACGACCTGCTCCTCCAGCGCCTCCAGCACCGGCCGGATCATCACGGGGAAGTCATGGCCGAACCGGGTCAGGTTCGAGGTGCCGCCGATGATCAGCCGCTCCTCGGTCTCCTCGACCAGGGTCTCCAGCAGAACGGCGAGCACCGTCGTGACGGTTCCCCGGTCCTCCGCTTCGAAGGACTCCGGCAGATCCTGCACCAACTGCGGCACATCCGCGAAACGCTTGCCCACGACCCGGCTGTTCATCCGGGCCCGCAGGTCGGCCAGCGCGGTGTCGTTGAACGGCGCCGGGCAGTCCACCAGGCGCTGTTCGACCCGCCCGGTGTCGGTGATCAGCACCAGCATCACGCGGGCCGGGGCCAGCGAGAGCAGCTCGACGTGCCGGACCGTGGAGCGGGTGAGCGAGGGGTACTGGACGACCGCGACCTGCCGGGTCAGCTGCGCCAGCAGCCGGACCGTGCGGCCCACCACGTCGTCGAGGTCGACCGCGCCGTCCAGGAAGTTCTGGATGGCCCGCCGCTCCGGTGACGACAGAGGCTTGACGCCGGCCAGCTTGTCGACGAAGAGCCGGTAGCCCTTGTCGGTCGGGATGCGGCCCGCGCTGGTGTGCGGCTGGGCGATGAATCCCTCGTCCTCCAGCGCCGCCATGTCGTTGCGCACCGTGGCCGGGGAGACGCCCAGGTGATGCCGCTCGGTGAGCGCCTTGGAGCCGACCGGCTCCTCCGTGCCCACATAGTCCTGGACGATGGCGCGCAGCACTTCGAGCCTGCGTTCACTCAACACCGCACACCTCCAGTCCCACCGGTCGTCCTGTGTCTCCTGCCTGGCACTCTACGAATGCGAGTGCCAAACCTTTCGGCCCAGTGTACGGCCGGGTACCAGGACCCCGGCAAGAAGGTACCGCGCGCTGCCGACAACGTGCGGCACGACCGGCCTCCTGGCGCTAGCGTCCGTCGTATGAACCGTCGTATGAACACGGAGACGAACTGGGAGCAGCTCGCACCCGGTGTGGCACGTCGGCGGCTCCCGCACTGGGACGCGACGGTGGGGGCGGTGTCCGGCGCGACCGGAGCGCTGGTGGTGGACACCGGCGCCACGCTGGCTGAGGGCGCCGGAATCCGTCAGCAGGTGCGACGGCTCTTCGGACATCCCGCTACCCACGTGGCCCTCACCCATGCCCACTTCGACCATGTACTCGGAACGGCCGCCTTCGCGGGCGTCCAGGTCTACGGCGCGACGGGCCTGGACGTGCTGCTCGCCGGAGCGCGCGACGAGACGCGCGCGTCCGCCGTACGGCACGGCATGCCCGCGGATGAGGCGGCGGAGGCGGCCGATCTGCTGGTGAGCCCGCAGCACACGGTGCACGGTGAGCATCTCCTCGACCTCGGCGGGCGGCGGGTGCTGCTGGCGAACATCGGACCGGGGCACAGCGGCCACGATCTGGTAGTGCTCGTCCCGCCGGAGTCCGCCGGCGCGGTGCCGGTCGTCTTCTGCGGCGACCTGGTCGAGGAATCCGGGGAGCCGCAGGCCGGTCCGGACGCCGTTCCCTCCCGCTGGCCGGCCGCGCTCGACCGGCTGCTGGCGCTCGGCGGCGAGGACGCGCTGTACGTCCCCGGGCACGGCGCTGTCGTGGATGCCCGATTCGTCCGGGCACAACGCGAGGAGCTGGCCCGCCGCTTCGGCGTGTCGTAGCCGTGAGCCGGTAATTGTTCCTATCCTCGGCCGGATGCGCAGCAGAGAGTACGGTCCCGATCTGACCCCGCCGTGGAAGAAGAGCACGCCCGCGCCGGAGGTCCCGGCGGACCGCGATCTGGTCGTGGAGGAGGTCACCACCGGCTTCTGCGGGGCGGTGATCCGCTGCGAGAAGACGGCCGAGGGGCAGACCGTCACGCTGGAGGACCGCTTCGGCAAGCACCGCGTCTTCCCGATGGACGCGCGCGGCTTCCTCCTGGAGGGGCGCGTGGTGACTCTCGTGCGCCCGGCCGGCGCGGGCCGCGCACCCCAGCGCACCGCCTCCGGCTCACTCGCGGTCCCGGGGGCGCGCGCCCGGGTCGCGCGCGCCGGGCGCATCTACGTCGAGGGTCGGCACGACGCGGAGCTGGTCGAGCGGGTGTGGGGCGACGACCTGCGGATCGAAGGCGTAGTCGTGGAGTACCTGGAGGGCATCGACGATCTGCCCGCGATCGTCAAGGCGTTCTCCCCCGCGCCGGACGCCCGGCTGGGCGTCCTGGTCGACCATCTGGTGCCGGGCTCCAAGGAGTCCCGGCTCGCCGCGCAGGTCTCGCACGAGGACGTGCTGATCGTCGGCCACCCGTACATCGACGTGTGGGAGGCCGTGAAGCCGTCCTCGGTCGGCATCCCGGGCTGGCCCACCGTCCCGCGCGGCCAGGACTGGAAGACCGGCGTGTGCCGCGCGCTGGGCTGGCCGGAGAACACCGGGGCGGCCTGGCAGCACATTCTGAGCAAGGTCCGCTCGTACCAGGACCTGGAGCCGCAGTTGCTGGGCCGGGTGGAGCACTTGATCGACTTCGTGACGGTTCCCTGAGCCGGCGGCGTTCCCGAGCCTGCGCGCCCCCTGCCCCCGGTGAGCCGGCGCCGCTCCTGAGCCCGCGCCGCCCTTGAGCCCGACGGCGGGGGCGGCCGGGCCCGTCCGCGCGGCTCAGTCCACCAGGTCGCGGACCACCGCGTCGGCCAGCAGCCGCCCGCGCAGGGTGAGCACCGCGCGCCCCCTGGTGTACGGCTCGGCCTGGAGCAGCCCGTCCGCCAGGGCGCGCGCCGCGTGCTGCGCGCCCGCAGGGGCGAGCAGTTCCAGCGGGCAGCCGTCCGCCAGCCGGAGTTCGAGCAGAATCCGCTCGACCCGCCGGTCCTCGTCCGCGAGCACCTCGCGTCCCGCGCCGGGTGAGCGGCCCTCGCCCAGCGCCTGGGCGTACGCGCCGGGGTGCTTGACGTTCCACCACCGGACGCCGCCGACGTGGCTGTGCGCGCCGGGTCCGGCGCCCCACCAGTCGGCGCCGGTCCAGTACAGCTCGTTGTGGCGGCAGCGGCCGGGGCCCGACGTGGCCCAGTTGGACACCTCGTACCACTCGAACCCGGCGGCCGAGAGCGCCTCCTCGGCGATGAGATAGCGGTCCGCGTGCACGTCGTCGTCGGTCATCGGCACTTCGCCGCGCCGGATCCGGCGGGCGAGCTGGGTGCCCTCCTCGACGATCAGCGCGTACGCGGAGACATGGTCGGGGCCGGCGGCGATGGCCGCCGTCAGGGAGGCCCGCCAGTCGTCGTCCGACTCGCCCGGCGTCCCGTAGATCAGGTCGAGGTTCACATGGTCGAACCCGGCGGCGCGCGCCTCGGCGACGCACGCCTCGGGGCGGCCCGGGGTGTGCGTACGGTCCAGGATCTGCAACACATGCGGCCGGGCGCTCTGCATGCCGAACGAGACCCGGTTGAAGCCGCCGGCCCGCAGCTCCGCCAGATACGCCGGATCGACGGACTCCGGGTTCGCCTCGGTGCTGATCTCCGCGCCGTCCGCGAGGCCGAACTCGTCCCGGATGGCGCCGAGCATCAGCACCAGGTCGGCGGCGGGCAGCAGGGTGGGCGTGCCGCCCCCGACGAAGACCGTCTCGACCTGCCGGGGGTCGTCGCCGAGCACCTTGCGCGCGAGCCGGATCTCCTCGGTGACCATCTGCGCGTAGTTCTCCCGCGAGGCCAGCGCGCCGCCCGAGCCGCGCAGCTCACTGGCGGTGTACGTGTTGAAGTCGCAGTATCCGCAGCGCGTCGCGCAGTACGGGACGTGCAGGTAGAACCCGAGCGGACGGCTCGCGGCCCCGGCCAGGGCATGGGCGGGCAGCGCCCCGTCATCGGGCATGGGCTCACCATCGGGCAGTGCGGAAGGCATGCCCCCATTGTCCGCCACCGCCGGCCCCGGCGACGACAGGGCCGACGGGGAACCCGGCTGCGGCGCTACAGCGCCTGGAGCACCAGCAGCGCGAGGTCGTCCTCCGGCGGGTCCTCACCGAAGCTGTGCACCGCCCGCCGGATGTGCTCGGCTACCCCCGCCGCCCCCAGCCCCATACAGGCGCCGAGCGCCGCCGCCAGCCCGTCGCCGTCGTCGAACTGCCGACGCCCGGAGCGCCGCTCCGTGACGCCGTCGGTCACGCACAGCAGCGTCTCGCCGGGTGACAGGTCGAAGGACTCGCTCTCGTAGACCGCGTCGTCCACCACACCCACCAGCACCTGGGGCGCGGCTGCGACCCGTACCGATCCGTCGGGGTGCAGCACCAGGGGCAGCGGGTGCCCGGCGCTCACGACCGTGCAGCGCGCGCCGCGCCCGCTCGGGTACGGGACGATCTCGCCGTACAGCAGGGACAGGAAGCGGGTCTGGTCGGTGTCCCCCTGGCCCTCGGGCTCGATGCCCTGGCCGGCGGCCGCGGCGGCGACGGCCGCGGCGGCCACCGCGGCGCTGTCCGCCGCCTCCTGCGCGAGCGTCCGGTTGAGCCGGTCGAGGACGTCGGTGACGCTGTACCCCTCCCTGGCGAGCAGCCGCAGGACGGGCCGGGCAAGTCCGGTGACGGCGGCGGCCTCCGGGCCGCTGCCGCAGACGTCGCCGAGCGCGAAGCACCAGCGGCCGTCGCCGGCCGGGAAGAGGTCGTAGAAGTCGCCGCCCGCCCACGCCCCGTCGCTCGGCTCGTACACCAGCGCCGTGTCCATTCCGGGGATGCGCGCGAGGCCGCTGGGCAGCAGTCCGCGTTGCAGCACCCGGCTGATCCGCTCCTGGCGGCCGTAGACGCGGGCGGTGGAGACGGCGCGGGCGACCCGGCCGGTCAGGTCCTCGATCAGGCTGACGACCTGGTCGGGGAAGCCCATCAGTCCGGCCCTGCCGAGCAGCAGGGTGCCCTGCCAGCGGCCGCCCGCGACGAGCGGGCAGGCGAGCGCCGCCCCGCCGTTGCCGTACGGAACGCCGTCCTCCGGCCAGGGGCTGGGGATCGCGGTGCCGCGCCCGGCGGCGGTGCGCCGGCCGTGGTCGCTGAGCGGCACCGCCGCCGGGGGCTCCTTCTCCAGGACCGCCCGCAGCCCCTCGATGCGGTTCTCGTTGGAGTGCCAGACGCGGGAGAGCCGCAGGCTGTCGTCCGCGTCGTCGCGCAGCCACACCGCGCACCAGTCGGCGAGCCGGGGCACGACGAGCTGGGTGGCGAGCGAGGCCACCCGGCCCACGTCGAGCTGCCCGGCGAGCAGGTCGGATGCCTCGGCGAGGAAGGACAGCGCGCCGTGGTTGCTCCAGTCGGGCTCGCTGCTGCGGGCGGCGGACCGCAGCGGGGCGGGGGCCAGGATCTCGGCCGCCCGCAGCTCGCGTCGCAACGACTCGCCGTGTCCCGCGGCCGACCCGCCCGGCCCGCCCGACTCGGCGAGCGGCATCCGGAACCAGACGGTCTTGAGGCCCCTGCCGTAGGTGATCCCCCAGGATTCGGCGAGCGCCCCGACGAGTTGGAGCCCGTACCCGCCGTCGGAGGAAGCCGGCGCCGAGCCGGGCGTCCGGTGCCGGCGGCGCAGCGCCCGCGCGGGATGGTGGTCGGACACCTCGACGACCAGCGCGGCCGGCGCCCGGGCCGGCAGGCCGTGGTCCGGGCCGTCGCCGAGGCGGTCGTCCTCCTCCAGCCGGCAGAGCAGCTCGACGGCGGTCCCGGCGTGCACCACGGCGTTGGTGACGAGTTCGCTGATGAGCAGTACGGCATCGTCCGTCAGCCGGTCGCTGATCCCGGCGGCGCCCGGCAGTCCCTGAGCGGTCCAGTCGGCGAGGACCGCTCGGACGAACTGACGCGAGGCGGCGGCCGCGCGCGGGTTGCCCGGCAGGCTGCTGGAACGCGAACTGTGGGAGCGGAAGCTGCCCCGCGACCCGGGACCGGTTTCGGCCGCGTGCGGCGTAACAACATCCCTTTTTGCGGTGGATGCCGACATCATTGAGCCACTCCCGAGCACTTCTGCCATAGCGCCATTTGCGCCATTGCCAGAGTGACAGACTGACTGCACCCATACGCGCCGAGTAACTGAAATGGGCAGTCATGGCTAATAATTCCGCCGCTTCTCGTGTGGCCGGCGAAACACGCGACGACTGGGTGCGCGCCGCCGGATTACGGCCTCTTGTCGGCGTACCCGTCTCCGGTCCGGCCCCGGTCCGGCCCCGGTCCGGCCCCGCTCCCGACCCGCCGATGAGACCCGCCGATGAGACCCAGAGGGGCCCCATGACGCATGACTCCATCACTGACCGGGCCGGCATCCTGCTCGTCGACGACATGGAGGACAACCTGACGGCGCTGGAAGCCGTCCTGAGTTCGCTCGACGAACCGCTCGTCCGTGCCAGTTCCGGGGAAGAGGCGATGACGGCGCTGCTGCGCCAGGAATTCGCGGTCGTGCTGCTGGACGTGCTGATGCCCGGCATGGACGGCTTCGAGACGGCCGCCAACATCAAGCGGCTCGACCAGACCAGGGACGTGCCGATCATCTTCCTGACCGGCACCGACCACGACTCGGGCTACGCGTTCCGCGGCTATGCCAGCGGAGCCGCCGACTATCTCAGCAAGCCGTTCGACCCGTGGGTGCTGCGGGCCAAGGTCAACGTCTTTCTCGAACTGCACCGCAAGAACCGTCAGTTGCGGCAGTTGCTGGACCGCGACCAGGAGCGGATCGACACCGCGCTGCACCGACTCTCCGTCATCGAGAGCCGGTTGGCGGACAGCGGCCTCGACGACGGGCTGGAACTGCGCCGGAGCATCGCGCGGATGGAGGAAGCGGTCAGGGCGCTGCGGTGCGGCCGGGACTGACGCCCCGGCCGCACGCGCTTCTCACACCGCGCCGGCGCCGGGCGCCGCTACGCCTCGCGCGAGCCCGCGTACATGTCGTCGATCAGGTGCTTGAACTCCCGCTCCACCACAGGCCGCTTGAGCTTGAGGCTGGGCGTCAGTTCGCCGTGCTCGATGTCCAGGTCGCGCGGCAGCACCCGGAACTTCTTGATCGTCTGCCAGCGCTGCAAGCCCTGGTTGACCTCCTGCACGAAGCCGCCGATCAGCTCCTCGGCCTGCTGCGAGGCCACGACGTCGGAGTACGACTTGCCGTCGAGACCGTGCTCCTTCGCCCACGCCATGATCGCCGGCTCGTCGAGCGAGACCAGGGCGGTGCAGAAGTTCCGGTCCGCGCCGTGCACCAGGATGCTGCCGACGTACGGGCAGACCGCCTTGAACTGGCCCTCGACCTCGGCCGGCGAGACGTACTTGCCGCCGGAGGTCTTGATCAGGTCCTTCTTGCGGTCGGTGATCCGCAGATAGCCGTCCGCGGACAGCTCGCCTATGTCACCGGTGTGGAACCAGCCGTCCGGCTCCAGGACTTCCGCGGTCTTCTCCGGCTGGCCGTGGTAGCCCTGCATGACGCCGGGGCCGCGCAGCAGGATCTCGCCGTCCTCCGCTATCCGGACCTCGGTGCCGGGCAGCGGCTTGCCGACCGTGCCGGTGCGGTAGGCCTCGCCCGGGTTGACGAAGCTGGCGGCGCTGGTCTCGGTGAGGCCGTAGCCCTCCAGGATGTGGATGCCGGCGCCGGCGAAGAAGAAGCCGATCTCGGGCGCGAGCGCGGCCGAGCCGGACACCGCGGCCCGCAGCCGGCCGCCGAATGCCTCACGCAGCTTGGCGTAGACGAGCTTGTCGGCGACGGCGTGCTTCGCGCCGAGCCCGAACGGCACGGAGGCGGTGCCGGTGCGGCGGAAGTTGTCCTGGGAGACCTTCGCGTATTCGCGGGCCACCTCGGCGGCCCACTGGAAGATCTTGTACTTGGCGCTGCCGCCGGCCCGTGCCTTGGCCGCGACGCCGTTGTAGACCTTCTCGAAAATCCTCGGCACCGCGGCCATATAGGTCGGCTGCACCACCGGAAGATTCTCGATGATCTTGTCGACCCGGCCGTCCACCGCGATGACGTGCCCCACACTGATCTGTCCGGCCGTCAGCACCTTGCCGAAGACGTGCGCGAGCGGCAGCCACAGATACTGCACGTCGTCCGAGGTGACCAGGTCGGTCGCCTCGATCGCGCGGGCCATGTACGACCAGCAGTCGTGCGGCAGCCGTACGCCCTTGGGGCGCCCGGTGGTGCCGGAGGTGTATATCAGCGTCGCGAGCTGATCGGCGCGGATCGCCGCGACCCGCTCCCGCACGCACTCGGGGTTCTTCTCCAGGTGGGCGGCGCCGCGCCGCTCCAGCTCGGCGAGCGAGACCACCCAGCCGTCCGGGTCGCCCTCGGCGGCCGTCGCGTCCGCGGTCTCGATCACCACGACATGGGCCAGCTCGGGCAGCTCGGCGCGCCGGTCGCGCGCCTTGGCGAGCTGGGCCGCGTTCTCCGCGATCAGCACCTTGCTGCCCGAGTCGGCGAGGATGAACGCCGTCTCGTCGGCGCTGGTGCTCGGGTAGACCGTGGTGGTCGCCGCCCCCGCGCACAGCACGCCGAGGTCCGCGAGGATCCACTCGACGCGGGTGCTCGCGGCCATCGCGATCCGCTCCTCGGGCAGCACGCCCAGGTCGATCAGCCCGGCGGCGATCGCGTAGACCCGCTGGGCGGACTCCCCCCAGCTCAGTGTGTGCCAGGTGTCGGGGCCCCGCCCCGAGGGAGCCGGCACCGGATAGCGGTAGGCGTCGGCGTCCGGGGTCGCTTCGACTCGTTCAAGGAACAGCGTCGCCACGGATGGCGGCCGGTTCTCGATCAAAGCCTGTGTGTCCGTCACGGCATCCTCCGGCGCCCGGCGCTACGTTGTGACTCGTGAGTAACCTTCAAGGTGCGATCAGCCTAAAGGCCCCGGGCCTGCAGCGTAAGGGGCTACGTACTGCTCATTGAAACCGTCTGGACGACGACAGTGGGCCCTGACACATGCCCGGAAAAGACGGCTCCGACACCCGCTCGCGACGCCCGGAGCCGGTGGCCGGGGATGAAATCCGGCTACGCCGCCCGCGCATGGCCGCTGGACAGCGGACCGGGTGCGGCCGGATGCCGTGAAGGGCCCGGCGCGGCGGGCCCTTCACGGAGAACGACTGGAGACGGAGAACGACGGGAGACAGCGAGCAGTCAGCCGATCGGCAGGCCGCCCAGCATCGCGAGGGCCCTCGCGCCCTGGCCGGTGATTTCCCGGCCGGCGGCACCGGAGTCCTGGCCGGCGCGGAGTTCCTGAGCGCTCTTCGTGGTGGCGGTGGTGAGACCTTCCGTTTCGACGCCGTCCAGCGGGTCCTGCGCGCTGTGGGCGAACTTCGCGCCCGCTTCCAGCAGTGCCGTCGCGTCGCTCACGATCGTCGGGGTGGAGTCGGACTTGACCTCCATGGCCATCGCCGGAGTGGCCGCACCCAGGGCCATCACGGAACCGGCGACGACAGCGGCGGCCTCGGTGTACTTCACTTCGTATCCCTTTCTGAGGCGGCGCCCTGCACGGTCACGGGAGTCGTGCCGCCCGGGCGCCCTGCTCGTCGCCCGGCACACCGCCGGCAGTAGTCGTAACGGGATCCGGCTCACTGGAGAAACCCTCGGCGGCGCGCTTTTCCGGCAACCACCCGGATGCCGCAGACACTGCTCGTATCTCATGCCAAAAAGGGTGCCCGTCCGAATCCGGACGGGCACCCTCTGCTACTGCTGCCGCTCACCGCTGCCGCGCTGCTCGCGGCTCGACTGCCGGCCGCTCGGCTACTCGCGGCCCGGCGGCTCGCGGCCCGATCGCTCGGCTCCTTCTTCTACTACTTCTTCGACTTCGATTCCGAGCCGGCGTCGTCGGTGGACAGCACCGAGATGAAGGCCTCCTGCGGGACCTCCACGCTGCCGACCATCTTCATCCGCTTCTTGCCTTCCTTCTGCTTCTCCAGCAGCTTGCGCTTACGGGAGATGTCGCCGCCGTAGCACTTGGCGAGCACGTCCTTGCGGATCGCGCGGACCGTCTCACGGGCGATGACCCGGCTGCCGATGGCGGCCTGGATCGGGATCTCGAAGCTCTGCCGCGGGATGAGCTTGCGGAGCTTCTCGACCATCCGCACGCCGTAGGCGTACGCCCGGTCCTTGTGCAGGATCGCGGAGAACGCGTCCACCTTGTCGCCGTGCAGCAGGACGTCGACCTTGACTAGGTCGGCGGACTGCTCGCCCTTGGGTTCGTAGTCGAGCGAGGCGTAACCGCGCGTCTTGGACTTCAGGCTGTCGAAGAAGTCGAAGACGATCTCGGCCATCGGCAGGTCGTAGCGGAGCTCGACGCGGTCCTCGGAGAGGTAGTCCATGCCGAGCATCGAGCCGCGCCTGGCCTGGCACAGCTCCATGATCGCGCCGACGAACTCATTGGGCGCCAGCACGGTGGCCTTGACCATCGGCTCATGCACCGCGGAGATCTTGCCGGTGGGGAACTCGCTGGGGTTGGTGACGATGTGCTCGGCGCCGTCCTCCATCTCCACCCGGTAGACCACGTTGGGCGCGGTGGCGATCAGGTCGAGGCCGAACTCGCGCTCCAGCCGCTCGCGGACCACGTCCAGGTGCAGCAGGCCGAGGAAGCCGACGCGGAAGCCGAAGCCCAGCGCCGCCGAGGTCTCCGGCTCGTACACCAGCGCGGCGTCGTTGAGCTGGAGCTTGTCGAGCGCCTCGCGCAGCTCCGGGTAGTCCGAGCCGTCCAGCGGGTACAGGCCCGAGAACACCATCGGCTTGGGGTCCTTGTAGCCGCCCAGCGCCTTGGTCGCGCCCTTGTGGAAGGACGTGATCGTGTCACCGACCCTGGACTGCCGGACGTCCTTGACGCCGGTGATGATGTAGCCGACCTCGCCGACGCCGATGCCGTCGGAGGCGGTCATCTCCGGGGAGGAGACGCCGATCTCCAGCAGCTCGTGCGTGGTGCCCGAGGACATCATCTGGATCTTCTCGCGCTTGTGGAGCCCGCCGTCCACGACCCTGACGTACGTCACGACGCCGCGGTACGGGTCGTAGACCGAGTCGAAGATCATCGCGCGCGCCGGGGCGTCCTTGTCGCCGACCGGGGCCGGCACCTCGGCGACGACCTTGTTCAGCAGCTCGGCGACGCCCTCGCCGGTCTTCGCTGAGACCTTGAGCACATCGGAGGGCTCGCAGCCGATGAGGTGCGCCAGCTCACGGGCGAACTTCTCGGGCTGCGCGGCCGGCAGGTCGATCTTGTTGAGAACCGGGATGATCGTGAGGTTGTTCTCCATCGCCAGGTACAGGTTGGCGAGGGTCTGCGCTTCGATCCCCTGGGCTGCGTCCACGAGCAGGACGCAGCCCTCGCACGCGGCGAGAGAGCGGGAGACCTCGTAGGTGAAGTCCACGTGGCCCGGGGTGTCGATCATGTTGAGGATGTGGGTGTCGGCCTCGCCCACCGCGTCGTCCGGCGCCCAGGGCAGCCGTACCGCCTGGGATTTGATCGTGATGCCGCGCTCGCGCTCGATGTCCATGCGGTCGAGGTATTGGGCACGCATCTGCCGCGGGTCGACGACGCCGGTGAGCTGCAGCATCCGGTCGGCGAGCGTCGACTTGCCGTGGTCGATGTGCGCGATGATGCAGAAGTTGCGGATCAGCGCCGGGTCGGTACGGCTCGGCTCCGGCACGTTCGATGGTGTCGCGGGCACTCAGGGTCCATTCGGTGATTGATGACCGCCTCGGCGGGACTCACTACTACGCCCCCCATCGTCCCATGAGTGCGGGCCCGGTCCGGATTGGGAGGCTGCCGAGCCTGCTGGTAGCCTGGTGCACTGTGCCTCGTGCCCTCTGGGTGCGGGGTACCCATCACAATCCGGCGATCCTGCAAAGGCTCTTTCGTGGCGAACATCAAGTCCCAGATCAAGCGCAACAAGACGAACGAGAAGGCGCGTCTGCGTAACAAGACCGTCAAGTCCTCGCTCAAGACCTCGGTCCGCAAGGCCCGTGAGGCCGTCGTGGCCGGCGACTTCGAGAAGGCCACCGTGGCCGTTCGCGAAGCCTCCAAGAAGCTCGACAAGGCCGCCAGCACAGGTGTGATCCACAAGAACGCCGCCGCCAACAAGAAGTCGGCGCTGGCCTCGCAGGTCGCAACGCTCAAGGGCTGAACAGCCTGAACCCGCCGGTACGGCATTTGCGGACCCTCTCAACCGCGCTGTCCGGCACCCCGTAGATCCTCACGGATCTCCGTAGCTTCGCGCCGCACGCGGCCTGCGTTCGCCACGCGGGTGCGGCGCACCAGATTGTGATGAAGGCCCCCGTCCTGTTCTCCCCAGAACCGGACGGGGGCCTTTGTCGTGCGGTGAGGTGTGTCGTACGGGGGCCGTGTCGTACGGGGGCGGGGGCCGGGTCAGGTCTCGCGGTTCAGGCGGGCCGCGCGGGCCACCGCGACGACAGCCTTCTCCAGGGCGTATTCCGGGTCGTCGCCGCCGCCCTTGACGCCCGCGTCGGCCTCGGCCACGGCTTGCAGCGCCATCGCGACTCCGTCCGCCGACCAGCCGCGCATCTGCTGCCGCACCCGGTCGATCTTCCACGGCGGCATGCCGAGATCCCGGGCCAGGTCGCCGGGGCGCGCACCGCGCGGGGCCGAGGCGAGCTTGCCGATGGCGCGCACGCCCTGCGCGAGGGCGCTGGTGATCAGCACCGCCGCGACGCCGGTGGACATCGACCAGCGGAGCGCTTCGAGCGCCTCGGCGGTCCGGCCCTCCACCGCACGGTCGGCGACGTTGAAGCTCGACGCCTCGGCACGCCCGGTGTAGTACCGGGCGACGACGGCCTCGTCGATGGTGCCCTCGACATCGGCCACAAGCTGCCGGCAGGCGGAGGCCAGCTCCCGCAGGTCGCTGCCGATGGCATCGACGAGCGCCTGCATCGCGCCGGGGGTGGCGGACCGGCCGGTGGCCCGGAATTCGGAGCGGACGAACGAGAGGCGGTCGGCGGCCTTGGTCATCTTGGGGCAGGCGACCTCGCGGGCGCCGGCCTTGCGGGCCGCGTCGAGCAGCCCCTTGCCCTTCGCTCCGCCGGCGTGCAGAAGAACGAGAGTGATCTCCTCGGCGGGCGAGGCGAGATAGCTCTTGACGTCCTTGATGGTGTCCGCGGAGAGGTCATGGGCGTTGCGGACGATCACGACTTTGCGCTCGGCGAAGAGCGACGGGCTGGTCAGCTCGGCGAGCGTGCCGGGCTGCAGCGCGTCGGACGCGAGGTCGCGCACATCGGTGTCCGCGTCGGAGGCGCGCGCCGCCGCCACGACCTGCTGCACGGCGCGATCGAGCAGCAGATCCTCCTGGCCCACGGCGAGCGTCAGCGGGGCGAGCGGGTCGTCGGTAGAACTGTTCCTGGCCATCGCGGTCCAGCATCCCATGGGTCACCGACAGTCCCGTCGATACCGGAGAATGGCCCGGTGAGCGATGTGAGACATGTGCTGGTCCTGCCCGACCGCGAGGCCGCCGAGGCGGTGTCCGAGGCGCTCCACGAGCGCTTCGCCCTCGGCGAGGAACCCCAGCTCGTACGGGACGCGCTGGCGGGCGAGGACGACGCCGAGGACGCCCAGTGGCTGGTCGTGGTCGAGGACCCGGCCGAGCGGCTGGACCCGGCGGCGCTGGACGAGCTGGCCGCCGGGCACGAGGGCTGGGTGGAGAAGTAGCGGGAGCGGCGGTGGGGGTGCGCGCGGAGGCGCCTCGATACCGGAGGCCGGAGTTCGCTATTGCGACCGGGGGAAACGGGGCTCGGGGACCCGGTCGAGGCTGATGCCGAAGTGCTCCCGATACGCGGCGAGGACCTCAGCGTCCGTGCCGAGCATCCGCTCGCTGCGCTCGCCCGCGACCGTCGTCACGAGTTTGCGGCCGGTGAGCGTGATCCGCCCCTCCGGTGTGATCCGGGTGCAGACCAGGCCCTTGGTGAAGCCAGACTTCGGCGAGGTGCGGTGCCACCAGCTGCCCGTCGTGAAGTCGCTCAGCACGCGCGGCCGTTGCTCCAGCCGGAATTCGGGTGTGCCGTCCTTGAGGATGTCCAGATCGCCGTCCGGGGCTTCGTCGATGCGGAAGGTGCCGCCGGGGTCGGCCTGTTCGGTACGGGAGTCGAGAGCGAGCGGATAGTGACTGTGATCGCCGAACCCGACGTCGGCCAGCCAGGGCCCCGAGTCGTCGCAGGTCTCCACGCGCAGCGCCAGGTGGTCGTACGGGATGCCGAGCCCGTCCCGGCCGTGCACCCGGGCCGCGAGCAGCGTCACCTCGAAGCCCAGGGCTCCGAGCAGCGCGGCGAAGGCCCCGTTCACCTCGTAGCAGAAGCCGCCGCGACGGCCTTGGACGATCTTGTCCAGCAGTGACTTCTCAACCAGTTCGATGTCCTCGCCGAGATGGATGGAGAGGTTCTCGAAGGGGACGGCGGACAGATGGCGCAGATGCAGCTCGCGCAGCGCTGCGGCGTCGGGACGTGTGGGGCGCGCGGCGTCGATGCGGCGCAAGTAGGCGTCGACCTGTTCGGAGTCCATGGGGCTGTTATCGCTCATCGTGACCCCTGTTGTCATCCGGCCCTGGTCCTAGGACCCCGGCCGCCGGCCGGGCGCGGCCCCCGCCACAGGCAGCCGGGCCCGGCCGGAAGCCTGTCCGGGAGGCCACCGCGCGGGGTCGAGGGCTCGCCCTGCGCCGGCCGGAGACGGCTGCCGCGCGACCGCCGACCGCCGCTGCCAGGTCCCGTCCGGGGCCGCTGCCCGTCACCGCGACAGGGCCGTCGGTGTCGGTGCGCAGCACGGCGGCCCCCTCGGCCCGGAGGGCCGCTACGGTGCGCGGGGCCGGATGACCGTAGGGATTGTCGGCGCCGGCCGAGATCAAGGCGAGGCGCGGGTGGACGCGACGCAGCAGCTCGGGGTCCTGATAGGCCGAGCCGTGATGCGCGACTTTGAGGACGTCGACCGGCGGCAGGGCGGGTCGGGAGGCCAGCAAGGCTTGCTGGGCCGGTGGTTCGAGGTCGCCGAGCATCAGCACGGTGAGGCCCGCCGTGCGGACGAGGAGGGTGACGCTCGCGTCATTCGGGCCGTCGGCCGGGGCCGGCGGGGCGGCCGGGACCGGTGACGCGGGCGACTGGGGTGAGCCCGGCGGTGGCACGGCGGGCGGCGGCCACAGCACTTCCCAGGACAGTGCGCCGAGTCGGCGGCGCTCCCCCGGCACGGCGGCCACCAGCGGAACGTGCGCGTTCGCGGCCTGCCGTCGTACGAACTCGGCCTGGCCCGGCGGCTCGCCCAGCGTCGTCGTCTCGATCGCGCCGACCGACCGGCCGCGCAGCGCACCGGGCAGCCCCGCGACGTGATCCGCGTGAAAGTGGGTGAGAACCAGCAGCGGGATCTTGACGACGCCCAAGGCGCGCAGGCAGGAGTCGACGGCTCGCGGTTCGGGCCCGGTGTCCACGACGAGGGCCGAGCCGTCTCCAGTGGCCAGCACGAACGCGTCGCCCTGGCCGACGTCGCACGCCACCAGCCGCCACCCCGGCGGTGGCCAGCCGGTGATGGCACGGGTCAGCGGAGGCGGCCGGACGACCGCGATGATCAGCAGCAGCGCGCAAGCCGCGCAGAGCCATGGATGACGCAGCAGTCGGCGGACGACGGGCAGCAGTACCGCGGTCGCGAGGGCGAGCAGCAGGCCGCCGGTCCATCCGCCCGGCCAGCCAAGCTCCGCGCCGGGAAAGGCCGCGCCGGTACGGGCGATTCCGGCGATCCACTCGGCGGGCCAGCCGGCCAGCCAGGCGAGGAACTCGGCGATGGGCGGCGCGAGCGGCGCCATAGCCAGAGCCGCGAAGCCGAGCACGGTCGCCGGGGCCACGGCGAGCTCCGCCAGCAGGTTGCAGGGGACGGCGACCAGGCTGATCCGCGCGGCGAGCACGGCGACGACTGGTGCGCACACGGCCTGTGCGGCGGCAGCGGCCGCCAGAACCTCGGCGAGCCGGGGCGGCACCCCGCGGCGCTGGAGCGCGAGGCTCCAGCCCGGCGCGATGACCAGCAATGCGCCGGTGGCGAGCACGGACAGCAGGAAGCCGTAGCTGCGGGCGAGCCATGGATCGTAAAGGACGAGCAGCAGTACGGCGGCGGCGAGGGCCGGGAGCAGCGAGCGGCGGCGGCCGGTGCCGATGGCCAGCAGAGTGATCAGTCCGCAGGCCGCCGCGCGCAGCACGCTCGGGTCGGGGCGGCAGACGATGACGAAGCCGAGCGTCAGCGCGCCGCCGATCAGGGCCGTGCTCCTGAGCCCAATGCCCAGCCGTGGAGCGAGGCCGCGCCGCTCGGCCCGCACGGCGAGGTGCGGGGGCCCGATCAGCAGTGCGAGCACGATCGTGAGATTCGCTCCGGAAACGGAGAGCAAATGGAGCAAATCGGTGGACCGGAAGGCCTCGTCGAGTTCGGGCGGGATGCGGGAGGTGTCACCGACGACCAGTCCGGGCAGCAGCGCGCGGGCATCCGGGCCGAGGCCGTCGGTGGCCGCGCGGAGCCCCGCGCGCAGTTCGCCGGCCGTGCGCTGTAGGCCGGTCGGTGCCCCGACGACCTGTGGTGGCCCGTCACCCCGAACCCGCAGCACGGCTGCGACGGAGTCCCCTCGCCCCAGCGCCGGCGCGAACCGCGCCGGCGCCCGCAGGCGCGTGGAGGGCAGCAGCCGCAGCCAGCTCGGCCGCGCCGGGGCGATCACCAGCACCGGGGTGCGGGTGGTGGTGATCGCGCCGCCGAGATCGGTGACGCGAACCGCTTCGGCCTCGAACAGGGCGGCCGGGGGCGCGGCGGCGGAGCCTCGGACGTGCGGCCGGGTGACACGTGGGTCGCTCGTGACGGTCACTTCGACCGTGGCGCGGGCGTACTGCCCGGCGAGCGCCGGGATCGGCCCCCGGTACAGGTCAGCGGCGTGCAGGGCCGCCGAGGCGGCACCGGCGACCGCGCAGAGCAGCACCCCGGCGGCAGCGATGGCCGCCCCGGCCGCTCTCCCGCGCGGCGCGTTCGCGTTCGCAGCTGACGCAGCCGGCACCCGCGCTCTCACATCGGGCGCGTCCGCTCCGGCTGCCGCCGCCTCCGCGCTGCCGCTCAGCTCGTCCGTTCGACGCCGACGGTAGGCCGCGAAGAGCAGGATCACCGCCGCGAAGCAGGCGGCCCCGCAAGCCACCGCGACTGCCCCGCCCGAGGCACCCAGCGCGAGCGCGGCCGCCGCCCAGGCAGCGAGAGCCAGTGGTACGAGTCGCAAGTCGGGCGGGCTCTCCTGACGTGGGTCGGACGCGCCACGGGGTGAGTCGGCCGCCGCGTGGACGGCGATGCGGGCCGGGGTGTGAGCCGGGGTAGGAGACGGGATCACGGGGCTGTGCGGCCGTGTCATGGCTGGACGAGGGGGCGCAGGTCGGCGAAGCGGCGGTCGCCGATGCCGTTGACGTCGCGGAGTTGGTCGATGGACCGGAACCCGCCGTGCTGCGTGCGGAAGTCGATGATGTGCTGGGCCAGCACCGGGCCGATCCCGGGGAGGCCGTCGAGTTGCTCGACGGTCGCGGAGTTGAGGCTGACGGGAGCGCCGGGCGGTGCGCCCGCGACGCCGGCAGCCCCCGCGCTGCCTCCTCCCGCGCCGCTGCCGGCCGAGGAACCTGGAGCTGGGGCACCTGGCGGGCCGGTCGCCCCCAAGCCCGCCCCTACGACGATCTGTTCGCCGTCGGTGAGCAGCCGTGCCTTGTTCAGCCCCCGGGTGTCCGTGCCCCGCAGGACGCCGCCCGACGCGCTGATCGCGTCCGCGACCCGCGAGCCCGGTGGCATCCGGTGAATGCCGGGCTCGCGCACCTTGCCTGCGACATCGACGACCAGCCGTTTCCCAGCCGCACCGGTCACGCCGGTCGCATCCGTGGCACCGGCCGCGCCGATCCCGGACGGCTGCCCCAGCCCCGGCAGCCCCGGCGACGGGCCGACGCCCGCCGCTGACGGGCCGGCGGCATGCTGGGGCGCGGGGGCCCGTACGGTCTCCGGGCGGCCGGTCCAGAAGTGCTGGGCGGCGAAGACCGCCGCCGCGACGAGAACGACCGCCAGGGCAGCCAGCGTCTTGGGCTCCAGCCCGCACCGCGACTGCACCCACAGCGGCAGCCGCTCGCGAAGAGCCGGCCCCCACCGACCGGACCTTCCCCACATGCGGGCCGCGGAGGCTGCGGGCGCTGCGGTGGCGACCGCGCCGGGACGGATTCCGGAAGCGCCGACCGTGGCCGTGCCGGAACGCTGCTCGGGGGCAACTCTCAGGACAGGAGCCGAGCCCGGGACCAAGTCAGCCCCCCAACGCGGGGCCCAACTCGGGCCGACACCAGTGTCAAAGCGCGGGGCATCTGCCCCACCGGGGCCGAGACTCCCGCTCGTACCCGCAGCGTCCCGGCCGAAGCCGGTGCTTCCGCGCGCCCCCGAGCCCGTGCCCGCACGTGCAAAGGAGCCAGAGCCGGTGCCGCTTCCCCGGCCTTCGCCGTCGGCGATGCCCGTATCCGCGCCCGCCTCCGCCGTTGGCTCGACGGCCGTGTCCGCAGTCGGCGGATCCGAACTGCGCGCCGCGTCGGTCCGCTGCCAGGCCGCCCCGCCGCCGGGCTGGGCGAAGAGCACAGCAGCGCGCTCCCGCGACCGCGCTCGCGCCGCTTCAACAGCGGACCCGCCAGTCCTGCCTGGTCCGCCGGCCGTCCGGGGCGCGCGAGGGACATCACATGTGCTGCGTCGGCGGGCCGTGCGGCGGTCGGAGCCGGGCTCGCGGCCGGGGCCGGTGGTTGCGGTGCGTGATCGAGTCGTCATGCCGACTGACGTTAGAGATGTTCAGCCGACCTCGCCGAGCGGCCTCAATATACGTGGATAAGCAGCGAGTTGTGGATAACTCAGTCACCCACAGGAGCGACACACCACAGCCCAACAAGCCCCCGCAGTCTCAGCAGACCCCATCAGTAACGCGGTGAGATCACCGCGCCGAGCAACCCCGGCCCCGTGTGCGCGCCGATGACCGCGCCGACCTCGCTCACATGCAGCTCCACGAGTCCCGGCACTCGTTCCCGCAGCCGTTCCGCGAGCAGTTCCGCCCGCTCCGCCGCCGCCAGGTGGTGCACCGCGATGTCCACCGGGCTGGTCCCGGCCTCGCCCACCGCGATCTCCTCCAGCCGCGCGATGGCCTTGGAGGCCGTGCGTACCTTCTCCAGCAGTTCGATGCGGCCCTCGGACAGCTGCAACAGCGGCTTGACCGCGAGCGCCGAGCCGAGCAGCGCCTGCGCCGCGCCGATCCGGCCGCCCCGCCGCAGGTAGTCGAGGGTGTCCACGTAGAAGTAGGCGGAGGTGCCCTCGGCCCGTTTCTCGGCGGCGGCGACCGCCTCGTCGAGTGTGCCGCCCCGCTCGGCGACCTCGGCCGCCGCGAGCGCGCAGAAGCCGAGCGCCATCGCGACCATGCCGGTGTCCACTACATGTACCGGCACGGGGGCCTGTTTGGCGGCCAGCACCGCCGCGTCGTACGTGCCGGAGAACTCGGCGGAGAGGTGCAGCGAGGCGATCTCGGTCGCCCCGCCCGCCGCGGCCGCGCGGTAGGCCGCGGCGAACACCTCGGGGCTCGGGCGCGAGGTCGTCACGGATTTACGCTTCTGGAGCGCCACCGCGACCGAGCGGGCCGAGATCTCGGTGCCCTCTTCCAGCGCCTTGTCGCCGAGCACCACCGTCAGCGGCACGGCGGTGATGTGATGCCGTTCCATCGCCTGCGGCGGCAAGTAGGCCGTTGAATCGGTGACGATCGCGACATGGCGGGACATGACTGCGAGCGTATCCGGGGAGTCCTGCGGCCGACAGCGCGGGATGGCCCCGCCGCTCGTCACCAGGCGCGGCCGGTTCAGCCCGCGCCCTTGGGCCGGGCGGTCTTCTGCCAGGGGTAGCTGGTCCGCTGGTAGGGATTGCGGGCCGCGATGGCGGGCGGTATCCCGGTGCCGGCAGCCTTCGCGGCACCGCTCGCATCCGCGCCTGCTCCGTCACCGGCGGCCGAACCACCGCCGTCAGCGTCAGCGGCGGCGGCCTGTCGGCCGTCCGGGAGCGGCTCCTCCGTGACCCAGTGCCGCAGGGCGCCCGTCTCCACGTCGATCTGCGCGTTGAGATGCGCGAGATCGTCGTCGGCGAACTGCCGGGCCCGGTCCTGCGCCGCCCAGCGCAGCGAATCCGCGGAGTGCGTGATCCGCTCGGTGCGCTCGCGCAGCTCGCCGAGCCGCTCGGCGATCCTGACCTTGACCGGCTCGTGCTCCAGCCGTTTCAGCTCTTCGTCCAGCTCGTGCCCGTGCGCGCTGAGCCGCTCGAACAGGCTCATCGCCTCCGCCAGCGACGAGTCATCGGGCGCGGCCGCGCCCAGCGCCTGCTGGGTGGCCCGCATCGAGGTGCGCAGCGAGAGCCGCAGCTGAGCGAGCTCGCCCGCCGCGCCGGATGGGACCCCGGCCTGGAAGGCGGCGCTCTTGGCCCGCAGCGTGGTGTCCTCGACGGAGCGGCGGGCCTGGGCGACCGTACGGTCCACCCCGCGCGCGGCCTTGCCCAGCAGCTTCACGCCCGCGTAGCCGCCCGCTATGACGACCACCAGGAAAAGCAGCACCAGAATCCCGATCACGGCCTCCATGAGTTCCTCCGTGTCAGCGCAATGAACATGATGGACATGACCGATGTGACCGACGGTCGTTCGACGTCGCCCTTCCACCGTAAACGCCTCGGGCCGGTCGGTGGTTCCTTTCGGAACCCCCGACCGGCCCGTACGGGATGTCCCTGATACGGCCCGCGAGCCGCCTGGGGAATCGCCGACGTCGCTACGCGGGAACGATATTGACCAGCTTCGGCGCGCGCACGATGACCTTGCGGATTCCCGCTCCGGCCAGCGCCGCGACGACGCCCGCGTCACCCAGCGCCAGCGCCTCCAGCTCCTGATCGGAGATCGCCGGGGGCACCTCCAGCCGGGCCTTGACCTTGCCCTTGATCTGCACGACGCAGGTCACGGACTCGTCTTGGACGTACGCCGGGTCAGCGACCGGCATCGTCGCGTACACGACCGTCGAGTCGTGGCCCAGCTTGCGCCACAGCTCCTCGGCGATGTGCGGCGCCAGCGGCGCGACCAGCAGCACCAGCCGCTCCGCGACCGAGCGCGAGACCGGGCCGGCCGCCTTGGTCAGATAGTTGTTCAGTTCGGTCAGCTTGGCGATGGCCGTGTTGAAGCGCAGGTTCGACATGTCCTGCGTGACACCGTCGATCGCCTTGTGCAGCGCGCGCAGGGTCGGCTCGTCCGGCTCGGTGTCGACGACGGTGACCTCGCCGCTCTCCTCGTCCACCACATTGCGCCACAGCCGCTGCAACAGCCGGTACTGACCGACGACGGCCCGGGTGTCCCAGGGACGCGAGACGTCCAGCGGCCCCATGGCCATCTCGTACAGCCGCAGCGTGTCCGCGCCGTACTCCGCGCAGATCTCGTCCGGAGTGACGGCGTTCTTCAGCGACTTGCCCATCTTGCCCAGCAGTCGGCTGACCCGCTCGCCCTCGAACCAGTACGTGCCGTCGCGCTCCTCGACCTCGGCGGCGGGCACCGCGATGCCCCGGCTGTCGCGGTAGACGAACGCCTGGATCATGCCCTGGTTGTACAGCTTGTGGAACGGCTCGCGGGACGAGACGTGCCCCAGGTCGAACAGCACCTTGGACCAGAAGCGCGCGTACAGCAGGTGCAGCACGGCGTGCTCGGCGCCGCCGACGTACAGGTCCACGCCGCCCGCCGGACGGCTCTCGCTCGGCCCCGTCCAGTACTGCTCGACGTTCGGGTCGACCAGCCGCTCGGCGTTGTCCGGGTCCAGGTAGCGCAGCTCGTACCAGCACGAACCCGCCCAGTTGGGCATGGTGTTGGTCTCGCGGCGGTAGCGCTGCGGCCCCGCGCCCTCGCCCAGGTCCAGGGTGACGTGCACCCAGTCGTCGTTGCGCGACAGCGGGGTCTCCGGGGAGGTGTCCGCGTCGTCGGGGTCGAAGGTGCGCGGGCTGTAGTCGTCCACCTCGGGCAGCACGACCGGCAGCATCGACTCGGGCAGCGCGTGCACGACGCCGTCCTCGTCGTAGACGATCGGGAACGGCTCGCCCCAGTAGCGCTGGCGGCTGAACAGCCAGTCGCGCAGCCGGAAGTTGACCGTGCCCTCGCCAACGCCGCCCGCCGCCAGCCATTCGGTGATCTTCGCCTTGGCGTCGACCACGCCCAGGCCGTCCAGCGAGATCTCCGCGCCGGCCGAGTTGACGATCTCCCCGTCGTACGAGGCGAAGGCGTCGTCCCAGTCGGCCGGGTCGGTGCCGCGGTCGTCGGACGGCCGCACGACGCAGCGCATCGGCAGCCCAAAGGCGCGCGCGAAGGTGAAGTCGCGGGTGTCGTGCGCCGGCACGGCCATGATCGCGCCGGTGCCGTAGCCCATCAGGACGTAGTCGGCGATGAAGACCGGGACCTGCTCGCCGCTGACCGGGTTGACCGCGTACGCGCCGGTGAAGACACCGGTCTTCACCTTCCCGTCGGCCTGCCGCTCGACGTCGGACTTGCTCGCGGCCTGCTTGCGGTAGGCGGCGACGGCCCCGGCCGGGGTCGGGTGGCCACCGGTCCAGCCGTCGGGCGTGCCCGCGGGCCAGACGGCGGGCACGATGCCGCTGCTCTCCGCCGCCGTGACCAGGTCGTGCTCGGGGGCCAGCACCATGTAGGTCGCGCCGAACAGGGTGTCCTGGCGGGTGGTGAAGACGGTGATCTTCCGGTCGCCGACCGGGAAGTCGACCCGCGCGCCCTCGCTGCGGCCGATCCAGTTGCGCTGCTGCAGCTTGATGGCCTCGGGCCAGTCCAGCGCGTCCAGGTCGTTCAGCAGCCGGTCCGCGTAGGCGGTGATCCGCATGTTCCACTGCCGCAGATTGGCCTTGAAGACCGGGAAGTTGCCGCGCTCGGAGCGGCCGTCCGCGGTGACCTCCTCATTGGCCAGCACGGTGCCCAGACCGGGGCACCAGTTGACCGGCGCCTGCGAGGCGTAGGCCAGCCGGTAGGTGCCCAGTACGTCGGCCCGGTCGGCTGCCGACAGCTCGGCCCACGGCCGCCCGTCCGGGGTCGCTCGCGCGCCGGAGACGAACTGCTCGACCAGGGTGCCGATCGGCCGCGCCCGGTCCGCCTCAGGGTCGTACCAGGAGTTGAAGATCTGCAGGAAGATCCACTGGGTCCACTTGTAGTAGCCCGGGTCGATCGTCTCGACCGAGCGGCGCTGGTCGTGGCCCAGGCCCAGCCGGCGCAGCTGCCGCCGCATGTTCACGATGTTGGCCTCGGTGGACACCCGGGGGTGCGTGCCGGTCTGCACGGCGTACTGCTCGGCGGGCAGCCCGAAGGCGTCGAAGCCCAGCGTGTGCAGCACGTTGTGGCCGGTCATCCGCTGGTGGCGGGCGTACACGTCGGTGGCGATGAAGCCCAGCGGGTGTCCGACATGGATGCCCGCGCCCGAGGGGTACGGGAACATGTCCATGATGAACTTCTTGGGCTTGGCCACCAGCTCGGGATCGCCGGCCAGGTCACCGCTGGGGTTGGGCGCCTCGTACGTGCCGTGCTCGTCCCAGAAGTCCTGCCAGCGGCCCTCGATGTCGGCGGCCAGCTGGGCCGTATAGCGATGCGGGGCGGCCGTCTCAACGGCGGGGGTGGTCTCGCTCATCGTCCTCGAAGCTCCATCGGTGTCATGACGGGCGCACGCCCTGTCTGCCTTCGCGGAAACAAAAAATCCCCTCGCACAGGAGGGGACGCCGCGCTGACTCCGGCCCTGGTCGAGCCGGGTCGGTCGTGGTCAGCGCGGCTTGCTAAGCAGAAGGCGTACGGCACGCATGCGGCCAGGTTACCGCAGCGGGCGAAGGGGGCGTACCGGGATTGCGCGCGGGGTGGGCCGCGTGCGGCCCGGCTGGGATCCGGCCGCGCGGCGCGGTGCTCGGCTTGGCGCTGCCGCCCGGCGAAAGAGCTGCCGCCCGGCGAAAGAACAGACGTTAGCAGCGGTTCGGCGTGCGCGACCGGGGTTGCGGGAAGGCCGCCGGGCCGCGCCGCGAGCCCCCTAGCGTGCGGAGTCGGGATCACAACCCCCGCCTCTCCTCCCGTTCCGCACCGCTCCTCCCCCTTCGCTCCCCCGCCACTTCCGGAGCTGCCGCACATGCACCCCCATCGCAGGAATCCCGCGCCCCCCGGCTTACCCGACGCGGGCCGCGCCCCCTACTCACTCCGCGCGCCCCGTCCGGCGGACCCGCCGCGTCCGCCGCGCCCGCCGTCGCCGCCCCATCCGGCCCGGGTGCGGCTGTCGAGGGTCCGCAGACGCCTGCCGTTGTCCCGTCGCGCGGCCGTACGGGGCGCGGCAGCCGCACTGTTCCTGCTCACCGCCGCGGCCCTGCTCATCATGGGCGGTCCGCTGCGGGCACTGCTCGACTACACGAGCGGGGTGCTCACCCTGGTCTCGCTCACCGCGACCGTCGTCTGGGGGCTGATCTCGACCGACCGCACCGTGCTGGGGCCACGTGAGCGCCTGCTCGCCCAGGGCGTCCACCGGGCCGTCGCGGTCGCCGCCCTCGGCTTCCTGGTTCTGCACGTGGCTCTCAAGATCGCCGGTGGCCGGGTGGGGGCGAGCGACGCGCTCTTGCCCTTCCGGCAGGGCTTCGACGGGCCCGCCGTACTCCTCGGGCTCGGCACGTCGGCGGGCTTTCTCATGGTGTTCGCGGGGGCCACCGGCGCGCTGCGCAGCACGTTCGCGGGGCGCGGCCGGGCAGGACGCTGGCGCGCGCTGCACGCGTGCGCCTACCCGGCCTGGTGCGCGGCCCTCCTGCACGGCCTGAAGTCCGGCCGCCCGCCGGCGGGTTGGGTGCTCGCGGGGTACGCCCTCTGCCTGGCGGCCGTGGCCGGGGCGCTGGCCGTACGGATGGCACGCCGCCGGGGCGCGCGCCACACCCTCGCGCGCCGTCCCGCCCCCGCTGCCACTCCCAGCGTTCCCGACGCCCCCAACGCCGCTCCTGCCGCCGAGAACCGCCTCGCCGGCGACTCCCCGGCACGGCAGCAGGTCGGCGCGGCATCCGAGGCTCCGGGGAGGCCCGCGTGAACGCTCCGCTGGACGACACCCCCGACGTACTGACCCTCGGGCTGCCCCGGCTGACCGCCGGGTTCGACGCCTCCGTACGGCTCGACCGCGCCGCGCACCTGGCCTCCCACGGGCTGGCCTCGCCGCTCCGGGAGGAGTGGCTGACGTACCTGGCCGAGGCCGTCGCGCTGCGCGGACGCGGCGGGGCGGGCTTTCCCGTGGCGCGGAAGATGCGCGCGGTCGCCGAGGGCGTGCGGCGCAGCGGCGTGCGCCCCGCGATCGTCGTCAACGGATGCGAGGGCGAGCCCGCGTCCCGCAAGGACTCCGTCCTGCTCTGCCGCGCCCCGCACCTCGTCCTGGACGGCGCCCTGCTGGCCGCCGAGGCGCTCGACGCGCGCGCCCTGGTCATCGGGGTGACCCGGGAGGCCGCGGAGGTGTCCGTACGGGCCGCGCTGGCCGAGCGCGGACTGTCCGACCGGCGCGGGCGACCGTTGCGCACGCGGGTCGTGCGCGCCCCCGACCGCCTGGTCTCCGGCGAGGCGTCCTCGCTCATCCGCACGGCGGACGGCGGGCCGGCGCTGCCGCCGGGGCGGCGGGTACGGGCCGCAGAGGCGGGCCTGGGCGGTGCGCCGACACTGTTGTGCAACGCCGAGACGTTCGCCCAACTCGCCCTCGCCGCCCGTCTCGGCGCGGACGGCTACGCGGCGACGGGGACGATCGGCGAGCCCGGCACCCGACTGCTCACCGTGTCCGGTGCGGTGCCGCGCCCGCTGGTGGTCGAGGTACCGAGCGGGGTGCCGCTGCCCTACGTCCTGCAGATGTGCGGGGCGGACGCCGCGCCCCAGGGGGTGCTGGTCGGCGGCTATCACGGTGCCTGGCTCGATCCCGCGACGGCCTACGGCACGGTGGTCTCACACGGGGGCCTCGCCACTTCGGGCGGCGCGTTGGGCGCGGGCGCCGTGCTGCCGCTGTCCGTCGGCACCTGCCCGCTCGGCGAGACCCTGCGGGTAGCCCACTGGCTGGCGGCGGAGTCGGCCGGGCAGTGCGGCCCCTGCCGGCTCGGCCTGCCGTCCCTGGCCGGGGCGCTGTCGGACGTCATCGCCGGCGGCGGGCGCAGCGCGCTGGAAGCCGTACGGCAGGCCGCACAGGGCGTACGGGGGCGTGGCGCGTGCGGGCATCCGGACGGCGCCGCGCGCTTCGTGGTGTCGGCGCTGAACGCCTTCACGGACGACCTGGCCGCCCATGTCCTCGGCAACGGCTGCGGGCGGCCGACCATCGGGATGCTGCCGCTGTCCGCCCCGGGCGACGGGAGCACGGGCGACGCGGGCGGCAGCGGCAACGAGGGCGGCGGCAGCGAACGGCTGGCGATCGACTGGACCCTGTGCGAAGGACACGGGCTGTGCGCGGGGCTGCTGCCGGAGCTCGTACGGCTCGGCGCGGACGGCTATCCGGCGCTCGCGGACACCCCGCTCCCGGCGAAGCTGAGGGGGCGCGCACAGCGAGCCGTGAGCCGGTGCCCCGCGCTCGCGCTCCGGCTCGACAAGACCTGACCGCGCGCTCCCCGGGCAGCTCGGTCAGGAACGGCCGGGCGGCGGGTGCAAAGGGAGCGGGGAATGCACTGAGCGGGCCGCCCGTATCGGACGACCCGCTCTCGCTTCTGTGGAGCTACGGGGAATTGAACCCCGGACCTCTTGCATGCCATGCAAGCGCTCTACCAACTGAGCTACAGCCCCAGATCTTCGCCGACTGAGTTTCCCGCAGCGGCTTCGCCAACCTTACACGGCATCCCCCGCCTTCCACCAAATCGATTGGCGGGCGCACCGACGCCTTCCGGCCCGGCTCCGGGGTCTCCCCCGGCGGCGATCGGACACGGCTCACGGCGAGCAGCCGTGGACCTCCGCCCGGCCGGTCAGCGGCCGCGCCGACCACCTGGTCAGGTACGCGGCCGATCAGGTACGCAGCCAGTCAGGCAGGACAGCCGGCCGGCCCGTCCGGCGGTCAGGCAGCCGGACCGGCGGTCAGGCAGTGGCGAAGGAGTAGAACCGCTTCAGCGTGCAGTGCTCGTCGAGCAGCCGTCCGTAGATCGGCTCGCCCTCCAACTCGCGGTACGTCTCAATGGGATCGCCTTTTATGATCAGCGCCCGCGCGCATTCCTCGCACCAGTACTGATAGTCGCCGTTGATCGGCTCCATGTCGCGGACAATCGGCGTCCCGTTGCCGCACCAGTCGCATTTTCGGCTGTGTGCACCCATCAGTCAGCTCCAACTGTGGCCGCAGGCCGTGCACACGTAGGAAATTCCGCCATTGTCTCCGAGCACCTGGGCCACATGGGCCGATCCGCACGTAGGACACTTGAGACCCACGACGCAGCGGCCCACCGGCGCCGCCGGTTCTGCGGGGCAGGTGAAGCGGAGCGCGTATTCCGGCAGCCAGTCATATCCCTGCGCCTCGGCAATGTCGAGGAGATCGTTGACCCCCTCGAGAATGCTCGTCGGCATCGCGCTCCTCCCCTTGCGGCCGTCCGCCGATTCTGTCATGCGACAGCCCCGAGGTCAGCGCTGACGTCGGAGCAGTCCGGCCAACCCGCCGGACCATGCCGCTCCCCCTATGAGTACGGCGCACAGCGGCAATGCGTTCGACACCGGCTCCACTCCGGCCAGTTCGGGCCGATTGAGGTAGAGCGTCCCGAATACGGCCGCCCCCTGGGCGGTCCGAGTTGGCTAACGTCACGGCCGGCCCGCGCACGTTCGACGTGTCCCGCTGCCGTTCGGATCCCGGAGCGACGGGTGGGATCGAGCCACGCGGCGGTCCGCGCCACCCCGAACGCGATCAACTGGCCGGTTGCCGCCGCGAGTCCACGGGCCGACGAGACGCCGGAGAGCCGCAGCGAACAGCGGCAAGCGGCGAAGCATGGCGACGATCGGCGCCAGGGCGACGACCCGGCGGGCAGCGGGCCGGCCCGCCGACGGCACGGGACTGCCGGCCGGCCCGTCGGCCAGCCCCGGCCCACCGGGAAAAGCAACGATCCCGCCTCCCTGTGAGGGAGACGGGATCGAGGTGATTGTGGAGCTACGGGGAATTGAACCCCGGACCTCTTGCATGCCATGCAAGCGCTCTACCAACTGAGCTACAGCCCCGCTGTTCCCAGCTTCTCGGTGTCAACCACCGGTGCGCCGCGAACAAGAAGAAGCTTAGCCGGTGACCTGCCCAGATGTGAAATCCGGGCTGCTTCCGGCCGGCAGCCTCCCCGAGCGCTCCCGATCCATGCCGCTGAATCCATGCCGCTGAGCGCACTCACTCACGGCCGCCGCTCGCAGCCGCCGAACACGCTCAGTCGTCGTCGCCGAGCACGGGTTCCGGCAGCGTGCCGGCGTTGTGCTCCAGCAGCCGCCAGCCGCGGGCGCCCTCGCCCAGCACCGACCAGCAGCAGTTCGACAGCCCGCCCAGCGACTCCCAGGTACGGGAGTCCAGCCCGAGCAGCCGGCCGATGGTGGTGCGGATGGTGCCGCCGTGACTGACCACGACGAGTGTGCCGCCGTCGGGCAGCTTCTCGACGTGCCGCTCGACGACCGGGGCCGCCCGGTCGGCGACCTCGCTCTCCAGCTCACCGCCGCCGCGCCGCACGGGCTCGCCGCGCTTCCAGGCCCGGTACTGGTCCCCGAACCGCTCCACGATCTCGACGTGCGTCATGCCCTGCCAGTCGCCCGCGAACGTCTCGCGCAGGCCCTCGTCGTACGTCACGTCGAGGCCGGTGATCGAGGCCAGCTGCCTCGCGGTCGCCGCGGCGCGTCGCAGATCGGAGGCGATGATCGCGTCCGGCCGCAGTCCGGCGAGCAGCCTGGCGGCGCGGTGCGCCTGGGCGATGCCGGTCTCGGTCAGCGCGATGTCCGTCGTTCCCTGGAAGCGCCGCTCCAGGTTCCAGGCGGTCTGGCCGTGCCGCCACAGGACGATCCGGCGGTCGCGGCCCGCCTTGCCGCCGTTCAGTTCAGCTCTCCGTCCAGCTCCTCAGCGGGGGTGTTCGCCTTGGCGTGCTCCTCGGCCTTGCCGCGGGTCGCGACGGCGTCGGCCGGCAGGTCGATCTCGGGGCAGTCCTTCCACAGGCGCTCGAGCGAGTAGTAGACCCGCTCCTCGCTGTGCTGGACGTGCACCACGATGTCCATGTAGTCGAGCAGCACCCAGCGGCCGTCGCGCTCGCCTTCACGGCGCACCGGCTTGATGCCGAACTCCTTGTTCAGCTGCTCTTCGATCCCGTCGACGATGCCCTTGACCTGGCGATCGTTGGGCGCGGAGGCCAGCAGGAAGGCGTCGGTGATCGCCAGTACCTCACTGACGTCGTACGCGATGATGTCGTGCGCGAGCTTGTCGGCAGCCGCCTGGGCGGCGACTTGGAGCAGCTCGGTGGCGTGGTCCGTGGCGGTCACTAGTGAAGCTTTCGGGTCGTCGGGCGTGCAGGTGGAAGTACTTGCAGTCTCCCCCAGGGTCTCACGACCCGCCGACACTCCACGGACAGCCCACTGACGCCCCCCGGACAGCCCGCGCCCGGCCCCCGAGCCCCACTCCGGCCACGACCCGGCTCCCGGCCGCCCGGGAGCCGACCCGCAGCTGCCCCGGAGCCGGCCGGCCGACAGCCGGCCGACCCGGGCCCGACCGGCCGGAAGCCGGCTCAGCCGCTGTAGTCGCTGCCCAGAATCACCGTGACATCGGCGTTCGGCGCGCTCTTGCCCTTCTTCACCACACCGTCCGACAGCCCCAGCGTCTTCGCGACCTCTTCGGCCTTCCCGCGCTGCGCGTCGTCCGAGTAGGTCACCTGCGAGACGGTCCGGGCCGCTCCCGCCGCTCCGCCGTCGATGTAGGTGTAACCGCCATTGACCAAGGTGACCTGTGCGGAGCCCGCCGAGCCCTTGGCGCCGCTGGCGTTCTTGACGTTCACCCGAGGCGTCGCCTTGGGGTCGTTCTCCTTGACCGTGCCGCCCAGCACATCCTTGACCACGCTCTGGGCGGCCCGCTCGCTGAGCGTCCCGTTCCGCTCCACCGGCAGCAGCGCGGTGCCGTACGAGCCGCTCTTCGCCAGCCCGGCGAGCCGCGCCAGGAACCCGCCGAGCTGCGCCTCCGACAACGACGGGTCCGGGATCTGCTGCAACGAGCGCACCGTCGCCGTCGCCGCGTCCCGCTCGCTGGAGACCTTCTTCAGTACGGCCCGCATGACCTGACCGAACCGCAGCAGTTGCTTGGCCTGTCCCTCGCCGGGCGCGCGGTAGGTCGCGTAGCCGACGGCCGCCTGGCCGGTCAGGTCCTGCGCGGAACCCTTCGCCACCAGCGGCTTGTCGCCCTTCTTCGCGCCGGGAACGGCCGTGTCCGTGTCGATGGCTATGCCGCCGACCGACTCGACGAGGTTCTCCAGGTACGGGGTGTCCAGCCGCCAGGTGCTCTTGATGTCGGCGCCGAGCAGCGTGTTGACCGAGTCGCGGGTCGGGCCCGCCCCGTCCTCCGCGACGGACCGGCCCAGGGTGGTGCTGCCGCCGCTCTCGGGCGAGAGCGCGAGGGTGTTCGGGAGCAGCACGGTGGTGGCCTTCTTGGTGGTCCTGTTGTCCACCAGCAACGCCGTCGAGCTGCTGCCGCTCTTCACCTCGCGCAGGTGCACCACGACCACGTCACGCTTCTGGGCGCCGCCGGCCTCGGCCGCGCCCGCGCCGGAGCCGGGCAGACCGGGCAGCTTGCCCGCGTACCAGAGGTACCCGCCGCCGCCCACCAGCGCGATCACCAGGACCAGGACCAGCAGCGTCACCCGGTTACGGCCCCGGCGCTTGCGCTCGCCGCGACGCTCGGTGCGGGTCTCGGCGAACTTGAGCCAGTCGATGACGTCCTCGGAGTCGTCGTCCGGCTCCTCGATGAACGAGAACTGCTCGGTGCGGTAGTCCGCCGCCTCGCCGTCGGAATCCGAGTCCGAGCCGCCCGGCCCCGGCTTCGCCGCCTGCGCGCGCTCCGGCTCCGGCTCCGGCTGCTCGACGACACGCGGCTGCTGACCGGTGCCGTCGGCGTACGGGTCGTAGGCGTACGGCGGCTGCGGCTGCTGTTGGCTGGGCGGGGGCTGCTGGGCCTGCTGCGTGTACTGGGACTGCTGTTGCTGCTGGGGGATCTGCGGCTGCTGGGGCGCGCCGTACGGGTCGTATCCGTAGCCCTGCCCCTGGCCTTGCCCCTGCTGTTGCTGCTGTGTTTGCTGCACCTGCTGCTGCGTCTGCTGCTGGTACGGCTGCTGCGCGTACGGGTCGTACGGCATCTGCTGCTGCGCCTGCGCCTGCTGTTGTGCCTGCTGCTGTTGTGCCTGCTGCTCGTACGGGTCGTACGCCTGCTGCGGCACCTGCTGGTACACCGGCTGCCCGTAGGCGTCGTATCCGACGACCTGCCGGCCCTGCGCGTACGGGTCCTGTCGGTCGTTCACCAGTGGCCCTTCCCGATGGTGTCGTGTGCTCCCCGTACGCCGGGTCGTGCGGTGGTCGCGTCATGCGGTGGCCGGGTCGTGCGGTGGCCTGGGCGGACGTTCAGTCGCGGCGCGCGCTCAGTGCGTGGTCTCGTCGTCCCGGTACAGCTTGCGCTTGTCGATGTAGCGCACCACGCCGTCCGGCACCAGGTACCAGACGGGGTCGCCCTGGGCGACGCGGTGCCGGCAGTCGGTCGACGAGATCGCCAGCGCGGGGACCTCGACGAGCGAGACACCGCCGTCCGGCAGCCCCTTGTCGGTCAGCACGTGACCCGGCCGGGTCACCCCGATGAAGTGCGCGAGCGAGAACAGCTCCGCCGCGTCGCGCCAGCCGAGGATCTGCGACAGCGCGTCGGCGCCGGTGATGAAGAACAGGTCCGAGTCGGCGTGCTCGTCGCGCAGATCGCGCAGGGTGTCGGTGGTGTACGTCTTGCCGCCGCGGTCGATGTCGATCCGGCTCACCGAGAACTGCGGATTCGACGCGGTCGCGATGACCGTCATCAAATACCGGTCCTCGGCCGGGGACACTTCTTTGTGGCTCTTCTGCCATGGCTGTCCGGTCGGCACGAAGACCACCTCGTCGAGGTGGAATTGTGCTGCGACCTCGCTGGCGGCGACGAGGTGACCATGGTGGATCGGGTCGAAAGTCCCGCCCATCACACCGAGCCGCCGCTTCACGGGCCCTGTCTGCTCTCCCATGCGTGCAGACCCTACTGGGCGATGTCCCGCACCGGGACCCGGCCTCAGCGGTCCCGGTTGAAGCGGGTGGTGATCCACAGCAGGAGCAGCAGCACGAACAGCGCGCCGCCGCCCGTCAGGTAGGGGCTGAGGCTGGTGTGACCGCCGCCGTGCTCGCCGCCTTCGGCAGCGAGCGTGGTCAGAACGGTGTGGGCGGTGCTGGGGAGGCTCATCGTCAGCAGGACCTATCCGGGGTGTGGTCGGGCAGAGACTTCTGCCACATCGTAAGCGCCGGGCCTTCGCAACCCGACGCCGACTCCTCGCGTCTTAACCGCGACACCGCCGCGATCAGTGCGGCGGACGGCACCGCGCCCGCCGCGCGGGCTCAGTCCTGACCCCCGTAACCGCGCAGCAGGAACCAGGCCAGCAGGCCCGCACCGACCACGGAGACGACGATGAGGGTGCGCAGCAGCGAGCCGGGCCCCTCCGTATGCGCGGGGACCGCGAGCAGCGCGGTGAAGTCGGACATGTCTCCACCGTATCGATGTCAGGGGCACCGCCTAGGCTGGGGGCAGCCGGGGACGGGCAGCCGGCGGGGAAGCGGGAGGCGGGCCTCGACGGCGGCGCCGATGAGCCAATGGGACCGACAAGCCCAATGACGCCCAACAAGGGGGGCCACACGATGAGTGACGGCACGGAAGCGCACGAGAACATCCCCAGCCGGAACCGGCAGCGGTTCCCCGGTATCTCCTCACGTGCGTACGAGCATCCGGCGGACCGCTCCGCTCTGGTCGCGCTGCGCCGGCTGACCGGTTTCGACACGGTCTTCAAGGCGCTGAGCGGGCTGCTGCCGGAGCGCAGTCTGCGACTGCTGTTCCTGTCCGACTCGGTGCGGGTGAGCGATCGGCAGTTCACACACCTCAACACCATGCTGCTGGACGCGTGTTACATCCTGGACCTGGAGAAGGTCCCGGCGATGTACGTCAACCAGGACCCGCAGCCGAACGCCATGTGCATCGGCCTCGACGAGCCGATCATCGTGGTCACCACCGGTCTGGTGGAACTGCTCGACGAGGAGGAGATGCGGGCGGTCGTCGGCCATGAGGTGGGCCACGCGCTCTCCGGGCACTCCGTCTACCGCACCATTCTGCTGTTCCTCACCAATTTCGCGCTCAAGGTCGCCTGGATCCCGCTGGGCAACCTCGCGGTGATGGCGATCGTGACGGCGCTGCGCGAGTGGTTCCGCAAGTCGGAGCTCTCGGCGGACCGGGCCGGGCTGCTGGTCGGCCAGGACCTGCGGGCGTCGATGCGCGGTCTGATGAAGATCGCGGGCGGCAATCATCTGCACGAGATGAACGTCGACGCCTTCCTGGAGCAGGCCGAGGAGTACGAGTCCGGCGGCGATCTGCGCGATTCCGTGCTCAAGATCCTCAACGTGCTGCCGCGCACCCACCCGTTCACCACGGTGCGCGCCGCCGAGCTGAAGAAGTGGGCCGGGAGCCGCGAGTACCAGCGGATCATGGACGGCCACTACCCCCGGCGGGACGAGGACAAGGACGCCTCGGTCAGCGACTCCTTCCGGCAGTCCGCGAGCCACTACGCGGGCTCGGTGCGCGACAGCAAGGACCCGCTGATGGGCCTGGTGCGCGACATCGCGGGCGGCGCGGGGGACCTGGGCGGCAAGCTGCGGGACAAGTTCACCGGCGGGGGCGGCACCCCGCCCGGCGGCGCGGCCAAGGGCGGCGCGAACAGCGCCGACGGCGGACCGGGCGGCGCCCCGGGCGACGACGGCCCTAACGACCCGGGTGCCGCGGGCTCGGCTGAGCGCTAGCCGCCAGCACGCCGCACAGCGATGCGGTCGCCCGGCCGTGTGCGTAGGGATCCGTGCCGGCCGGGCCCTCCGAGGTCGCGTGCTGCCCCGCGAGCAGCGGGCGCAGCCGGCCGGCCAGGTCGGAGGAGCAGGTGAGCGGCCCGGCCTGCAGCGAGCTCTGCACGACCTCCAGCTGCCGGTCCCGCAGATCGTCGCGGTCGAAGCGGAACCGCAACTCGCGGCGGACGGTGAACAGCGAGGCCCGCCCGGCCCCGCCCTTCCCGTCCCGCACGGCCCGTACCGCGTAGACGATGGTGTGGTCGGCGGCGACCTCCAGCACGTCGGGGCGCGTCTCGCTGACGCTCAGCGTGCCCTCGACCCGGATCCGCGGGTCGGCCAGCGCCACCTTGGTCGGGTCGAAGCGGACCAGCCAGCCGGTCGCCGCGTGCCGCCCGTCGTCGGCTGGCTGCTCCATGCTGCGGTCGAACTGGGCCTGCTGCGCCGGATCGAGCAGCGGCCGTACGGGCCGTACGGCGCCGCCGGTGAGGACGTCGGGGTCGAGGGAGGACTGGACCACGTAGTCCTTGGCGCTGGTGAGGGCTGCGACCACCTGCCCGTTCGAGAAGTTCCGGGTCCGCCGGACGGCGGGCAGCGTGACGCCCTCGGTGCCGATCCGGAACTGCGCGGCCGGACTGTGTTCGAAGAGATCCTCCGGCTGCCCGCCGGGCACCTCGCCGCGCGGCGCGAGCGGGATCAGGGTGCTCCGCAGCGGCCCGGCGACGGCGACCGGTTTGCTCTGGTAGGGATGGCGCACGCCCATGTAGACGGCGGTTCCGAAGGCCATCACGATCAGCAGCACCAGGATGACGGCCTGCCGGGAACCACCGCTGCGGGCCCACAGGCGGCGGGCTCTGACGGCGGGCGCGTGATCCCGCATCCGCTCCCGCGCGGAGAACTCCTGGAGCCGGGCAGCGCGGACGAACGACTCGTCGAAGACGACGGATCGGTACTCCTCCTCACCACCTCCCGGGACGCCTTCGGGTGTCCCCTCAGGTGGGTCTCCAGGCCCGGTCATACTTCAAGGGTAGGTCCAGCGGGCGCAAGGTAAACGCCCCGCCGTGCGACAACTTCTGACGGAAGCTCAACAAAACGCGCACGCCGCCGCGGCGCGGGCGACGCCTGTCGGCGGCACGAGACGCGAGGCTCTGACTACGGAGCGCTACTGGGCGCTGGCTACGGCGTGCGGGCTTAAGGCGTGCGGGCACGGATCGCTGACCGTGGGGCACTCGCAGTGGACTGGCCGTCCCACTCCAGCCCACCCGCGCCGCCGCCCCCGCTCAAGCCGCCGCCCTCAAGGCGACCGCGGCAGCGCCGAGGCTGTCGGAGCCGAGGTGTCGGCCGACACCGACGGCAGCGCGCCCGGCCGGCCGGCCGGATTGTCCGTCGTGCCGCCGTCCGCCCCGCTGCCGGCCTCCCGGTCCGCTCCGCTGGTGGTGGGAGGCGGCGCGGGGGTCTGCCGGCTGCCGGCCGCGCCTCGGTAGACGGCGGTGAAGGCGAGGGCGACCACGCCGACGCCCATCAGGACCGCCAGCAGCCAGGCCACCGGCCGATGCCAGCGCCCCTGGCCCCGGTAGGGCCGCAGAGCGCCTCCGTAGCGGCCGTACGGGCCGTATTCGAGCTCGTCGTCGAAGGCGGGTCCGAGCTCGCCGTCCCGGCCCGTGCCCTCGCGGGCGTAGCCGTCGTCGTAGCTCTCGTCGTCGGCCGCTCCGCCGCCCGAGCGCGCGCGGGCCGCCTCGGCGTCGGCGCGGGCCTGGGCGGCCGCCAGCATCCGCTCGACGGCGGAGGGCTCATGGATCTCGGCGGCCCGTACGAAGTCCTCGTCGAAGACCAGGGAGGCGAACTCCTCGTCCGCCGCCCCGTGATCACGGCTGTCGGGCTCATCGCCGTCCGGGAACGGCATGCCCCCCACATCGTCCGGCACACGTCCAGGTTAGACCGGAGCGGTCGATTTGGGCAGTGCAAGTGGGTTCCGGCGCAAGAGAATTCGCCGGAACGGCGGACCCGGAGGCGGATGGGTCAGGGGCGCACGTGACCGTCGCCCGTGACGATGTACTTCGTGGACGTCAGTTCCGGCAGCCCCATCGGCCCGCGCGCGTGCAGCTTCTGCGTGGAGATGCCGATCTCGGCGCCGAAACCGAACTGACTGCCGTCCGTGAACCGGGTCGAGGCGTTGACCGCGACCGTCGTCGAGTCCACCAACCGGGTGAACCGGCGCGCCGCGGCCTGCGAGGTGGTGACGATCGCCTCGGTGTGGCCGGAGGACCACTGCCGGATGTGCGCGACGGCCGCCTCCAGCGAGTCGACGACCGCGGCCGCGATGTCGTACGAGAGGTACTCGGTCCCCCAGTCCGCCTCGGTGGCCGGCACCATGGCCGCCTTGGTGCCGGCGGCGTCCGCCAGGGTCAGCACCCGCTCGTCGCCGTGCACGGTGACCCCGGCCTCGGCCAGCGCCTCCAGCGCGCGCGGCAGGAAGTCGGCGGCGATGTCCTGGTGGACCAGCAGCGTCTCCGCCGCGTTGCAGACGCTCGGGCGCTGCGCCTTGGAATTGACCAGGATCTCCACGGCCATGCCGATGTCGGTCAGCGCGTCCACGTAGACGTGGCAGTTGCCGGTGCCGGTCTCGATGACCGGGACCGTGGACTCCTCCACGACGGTGCGGATCAGCGACGCGCCGCCGCGCGGGATCAGCACATCGACCAGGCCGCGCGCCCGCATCAGCTCGCGCACGGACTCCCTGCTCTCGCCGGGCACCAGCTGTACGGCGTCGGCGGGCAGCCCCACGCCCTCGACGGCGTCCCGCAGCACGGTCGCCAGGGCCAGGTTGGAGGCGTGCGCGGAGGAGGAGCCGCGCAGCAGCACCGCGTTGCCCGACTTGAGGCACAGCGCGGCGGCGTCGACGGTCACATTCGGCCTGGCCTCGTAGATGATCCCGACCACGCCGAGCGGCACCCGGACCTGGCGCAGGTCGATCCCGTTGGGCAGCGTCGAGCCGCGTACGACCTCGCCGACCGGGTCGGGCAGCGCGACCA
>NZ_JAYMZR010000001.1:91594-143811 GCF_035828615.1 Streptomyces sp. H27-D2
CCGTACGTCCGAGGCGATGGCCGCGACCCGCTCCGGGGTCAGGGTCAGCCGGTCGACGATCGACTCGCCGGCGCCGGCGGCCCTGGCGCGCTCGACGTCCTCGGCGTTCGCCGCGACGATCTCCGGGGTCCGCGCCTCCAGCGCGTCCGCGATCGCACTCAGCGCGGCGTCCTTGGCCGCCCGTGGCAGCGGGGCGAGGTCGGCGGCGGCGGCCTTGGCGCGCCGCGCGGCCTGAAGCACCGGGGACTGCGGGGTGGACTGCGAGGGGGAACCGGACTGGGGCTCGGCCAGGGGCGAAGTGCGTGCGCTGGTCATGGGCGCAGCCTACTGAGCCCCAGGGCGGGCGCCATCGGGTATCCCGCTCCGCGAGACGCGGGTCCCAGCGGGAGCGCCCGCGGGGCCCGCGAGATCCGGAGCGGATGGACCGGCCGCTGCGACGGATGGACCAGTGCCGCGACCGGCAATGTCTGCGACGGGGGCAAAGCCTGCCAGGAGGGGCACTAGAACGGATGGACGCCGACCGGCGCCGCGGGCAGCGGCCCGTAGCCCTCCGCGATGCGCTGGTGGTAGGTCTCCCTGTCGATGACCTCCAGGCCGACGATCTCCCACGGCGGGAGCTTCGCGGTGGAACGGTGCTCGCCCCACAGCCGCAGGGCGACCGCCGCGGCGTCGTGCAGGTCCCGCGCCTCTTCCCAGTAGCGGATCTCGGCGTGGTCGTTGGCGTAGCGGCTGGTCAGTAAGAAGGGATGGTCGTACGCGAGCTTTTCCAGAGCCCGCCGGATATCCGTCAGCGGGGCCTCGGCCCCCGAGACGCTGAGCGTGATGTGCCACAGCCGGGATGCCTCGCGGCTCTCCGCGCCAGGTCCCGCTGTTGCCTCCGTACCAGCGACGGGGCCGGTCACCTCGACCCGGTCGCCGGTCCCGACGCTGGTCAGTGTCCGCTCCGCCGTCCCGCGGGGGACTCCCGCTGGGCGCCCTCGTCTCACCGGCGGCCTCCTGATATGCGTATGACTGCTCCGCTCACCCGCGGGCGGAGCCGTGTGCTGCTGTCCGTAGCGCTGGCGGTGGTGCCGTCTTGGGCTGTTCCGCCGGCTGTGGTGCGCTGACCCTCGGGTGCCGGCGGTGGTGCTTTCGAGGGGGCTGTCCGTCATGGGCGGCGAGGCCCCCTACAACAAAGTTGACCAGCCCGGAGGGTCTCCCGTGGCCGTTTTCCGCAAGGTGTCCGTGGAAAGGCTGGACTTTCAGCCCTTCTTGCCCCTCATTGACGCCCGTCAGTGCTCCAGCACGACCAAATCGTCCCGGTGTACGACCTCGCGCTCATACGCCGGGCCGAGCTCGCGTGCGAGGTCCCTGGTCGAGCGGCCGAGCAGCAGCGGGATCTCCTTGGCGTCGAAGTTGACGAGGCCCCTGGCCACCGGGCGCCCCGCGGTGTCGCGCAGCTCGACCGGGTCACCCGCGATGAACTCCCCCGCGACGGCCGCGATGCCCGCGGGCAGCAGCGAGCTGCGCCGTTCGACCACCGCCCGCACCGCCCCGTCGTCCAGGGTCAGCGAGCCGCGCGGGGTGGACGCGTGCGCGAGCCAGAGCAGCCGGTCGGCGGAGCGGCGTCCGGTACGGCGGAAGTACGTTCCCGTCGGGCGGCCGGCGAGGGCGTCGCCGGCGTGCACGGCCGAGGTGAGCACGACCGGTATGCCGGCCGCGGCGGCGATCCTGGCCGCCTCCACCTTGGTGGCCATGCCGCCGGTGCCGACGCCCGCGCGGCCCGCGCTGCCGATCGAGACGCCCGCGAGGTCGGCTGGCCCGGTGACCTCGTCGATCCGGGTGGCGCCCGGGGTGCTGGGGTCGCCGTCGTACAGCCCGTCCACGTCGGAGAGCAGCACCAGCAGGTCGGCCCGTACGAGGTGGGCGACGAGGGCGGCGAGGCGGTCGTTGTCGCCGAAGCGGATCTCGTCCGTCGCGACCGTGTCGTTCTCGTTGACGACCGGCACGGCGCCCATGGACAGCAGCTGGTCGAGTGTCCGGTAGGCGTTCCGGTAGTGGGCGCGGCGGCTGGTGTCGTCGGTGGTCAGCAGCACCTGCCCGACGCGGCGGCCGTAGCGCGCGAAGGACGCGGTGTAGCGGGCGACCAGCAGTCCCTGGCCGACGCTGGCGGCGGCCTGCTGCCGGGCGAGGTCGCGCGGGCGCTTGGCGAGCCCCAGCGGCGCCAGCCCGGCCGCGATGGCGCCGGAGGAGACCAGCACGATCTCCTTGGGCCCCGAGCCCTCCGCCGCTCCGCCGCGCTGCACCTTGGCCAGCGCGTCAACGAGTGCGTCCACCCGGTCCGCGTCCAGGCCACCCGATGCGGTGGTCAGTGACGACGAGCCGATCTTGACAACAATCCTGCGGGCGTCCCTGACGTCCTGCCGTGCCGATGTCACGCTGTTACCCCTGCATTCGCCCGTCGTGCCGCTGTCCGGCTCGCAATCTACGGCAGCGGCTCCCGCCGCCGCCTGCGGGTTTCGAGGAGTGGACGGGATTCAGGAGCCCGAGGTTGTCTCCCGGACGCCTTCCTTTGGCCCCTATTCGCGGTGATTGATACCACAGCGGATTGTCACCAGGGCCACAGCCGTCATACGGTCGGTGGTCGACCTCCCCCGCAAACGCTCCGGCGTCCCCGCGGGGCCCCCAGACGACCGCACCCGGCCGCCTCCGGCCGCCCCGGCCCTGTCTCCACCCGACCGCCCGCCTGCATGCCAGGAGCCCACCCCGTGCTTTCTGCCGGATCCGTCCCCCGCCGAGCTGTACAGCTGACGGCGCTGCTCGCGATGCTGGTGTTCTTCACCGCCCAGCTCGTCGGCGCACTGCTGCCGCAGCTACAGCTGTTCATCGCCGCCTCGGCAGCGGGACTCACGCTCGACCTCTACCTACAGCAGAAACAACCCGGGCTGCTCTCGCTACTGGGCAAGATCCGCTTCGACGTCACGGTGCGCCAACTGCTCCGCGACATGTTGATCCTCGCCGGACTGCTGCGGATCGAAGGCATCAATCCGCTGCACGAGCAGTCGCCGCTCACCGTCGGCCTGCTCGCGTTCTACCTGGCGCACTTCGCGTGCCAGGCGATCGCGGTCATGGTCCGGCGCAGCCGCACGCTGCCGATACTGACCCGCAACATCGACGCCTCCGCGCTGCGGCTCACCCCCGCCCCGCCGCGGCTGCTGGCCCGCCAGGCCGGCCGCAGACTGCTGCGCTTCTCGGTCCCCACCACGGTGGGCCTGCTGATCACCGCCGCCACCACGGACGCCTACTGGGGCGGGATCGGCCTGCTCATCGCCCTGGTGCTCGCCGTCGGCGGCACGATCCACCTCGGCAGCTGGCTGCTGCCGCGCAAGCGCGCCGCGCACGAGCAGAAGGTCCTGGAGTGGCTGAACGACTGGCTCGCGGACTACCGGCCGACCGTCGGCATGTACTTCTCCGGCGGCACCAGCTCGGCGTACCAGGCGAACATGTGGCTCTCCACGCTCGCCGCGCTGGACGGCAACCCGATCATCGTGCTGCGCGAGCGCTTCATGGTGCAGAAGATCGACGCGACCGATGTGCCGATCCTGTGCATCCCCAAGGTCGCGCACCTGATGTACCTCGAACATTCGACGCTGAAGATGATGCTGCACCCGGCCAACTCCGGTAAGACCTCGCAGGTCCTGCGCATCCCGTCGATCAAGCACGCGTTCACCAACCACGGTGAGAGCGACAAGCTGTCCAGCTGCAACCCGTACGCGAAGGCGTACGACGAGCTGTGGGTGGCGGGTCCGGCCGCGCGCGACCGCTACCAGGACGCCGACATCGGCGTCGAGGACAAGGACGTCGTCGAGGTCGGCCGTCCGCAGCTCGCCCCGATCCAGCCGTACACGGGCGCGCCGGCCGGCGAGTTCACCACCGTGCTGTACGCCCCCACCTGGGAGGGCTGGACGGACGACCCCGGGAACACCTCGGTGATCCTGGCCGGCGAGAACATCGTGCGCGAACTGCTCGCCGACCCCGGGGTTCGGCTGCTCTACAAGCCGCACCCGATGACCGGTTCGGTGGACCCGCGCGCGGGCGGCGCCAACGTCCGGATCAAGGCGATGATCGTCGAGGCGAACACCGGCCGCGACGGCGAGGGCCCCGGCCCCGAGGCCCTCGCCGAGCGGGTCCGCCGCCACGAGGAGCTGGTCCAGCTCACCACCACGGCCTTCCGCCGCAGCGCGGACGAGGCCGAGCGGATGATGCTCCAGGGCGCCCCCGAGGGCAGCCGCGCCGCGGCCGTCGCGGAGGCCACCCGGGCATGGGAAGCCGCTTACTGGGCGTCCTTCCCGGCCTGGGAGCATCAGATCATCACGGACGCCCGCCCGGCGATCTACACCTGCTTCAACCAGGCCGACCTGCTCATCAGCGATGTGTCGAGCGTCATCTCGGACTACCTGATCAGCGAGAAGCCGTACGCGGTCGCGAACACCAGCGGTCTGGCGGAGAGCGACTTCCGGGCCGCCTTCCCGACCGTACGGGCCGCCGCGATCCTCAGCCCCGAGGCGACCGGCCTGAGCGCGCTGCTCGCCGCCGTCCGCGACCCGGCGCTGGACGCCTACGCGGCCGAGCGGGCCGAGCTCAAGGAGCATTTGCTCGGTCCGTCCGACCCGCCGTCCCTGGTCCGCTTCAACGAGGCGGCGCTCGCGCTGAGCGCCAAGGCCGACGAGCGCCGGGAGCGGATGTCGACCCGGTTCGCGAGCCTCCCCTCCCAGCGGGAGGGCGAGGCCGCCGACGCGGCGGAGGAGATGGAGATGGAGACGGGCCGGAGCCTCGACAGTTCGGACAGCTCCGACGCCGCCGAGGAGTCGGCCACCGTCTGACCGGTGGTCCGTACGGACCACCGGCGTCCGTACGGACCGCGCCCCGGCGGCGTGAGCCCGTAGGACACCGGCCCGTAGGACATGCGAAGGGCCCCAGGAGGAAATCCTCCTGGGGCCCTTCGCATGTGCCGCGTACCGTCCCGCCGCGCCTCGCGCCGCCCGGAGGGCCGCCCGCGCTACGACGGGGGCTCACAGGCGTCCCGGGCGGGCCTCACGGCCGTACGGGAGTGGGTGCGGCGGAGCTGGTGCGGCGGCTAGCCCAGCGGCTTGAAGCCGTCGTACTCGCTCTGCGCGTCGTCCTGCTCCTCTTCCGGGCGCTCCCGGCGGCGGGTGGTCGCGGGGCGCGGGGCTTCGAAGCGGTGGTCCTCGCCACGCCGGCCGAGCATTTCCGCGCCCGCCGCCATGGTCGGCTCCCAGTCGAAGACGACCGCGTCCTCGCCGTTGCCGATGACGACCTCGTCGCCCTCCTTGGCACCGGCCTTGACCAGGCCCGATTCGACGCCGAGCCGGTTGAGCCGGTCGGCGAGGTAGCCGACGGCCTCATCGTTGGAGAAGTCGGTCTGGCCGACCCAGCGCTCGGGCTTCTCGCCCAGAATCCGGAAGAAGCCCTCTTCCGGCACCACGGTGAAGCCCGTGTCGTCCACGGCCTTCGGCCGGATGATGATCCGGGTGGACTCTTCCTTGGGCTTCGCCGCACGCGCGTCCGACACGATCTTCGCGAGCGCGAAGGACAGCTCCTTGAGGCCCAGCCGGGAGACGGCCGAGACCTCCAGCACCTGGTAGCCGCGGGCTTCCAGGTCCGGCCGGATGATGTCGGCCAGGTCCTGGCCGTCCGGGATGTCGACCTTGTTGAGCACGATCAGCCGCGGCCGGCCCTCCAGGCCGCCGTACTCCGTCAGCTCCGTCTCGATCATGTCGAGGTCGGTCAGCGGGTCGCGCTCGGACTCCAGCGTCGCGGTGTCCAGCACGTGCACCAGCACCGAGCAGCGCTCGACGTGTCGCAGGAACTCCAGGCCGAGGCCCTTGCCCTGGCTCGCGCCCGGGATCAGCCCCGGCACGTCGGCGATGGTGTAGACGGTCGAGCCGGCCGTCACCACACCGAGGTTCGGGATCAGCGTCGTGAAGGGGTAGTCGGCGATCTTCGGCTTGGCGGCCGAGAGCACCGAGATGAGCGAGGACTTGCCGGCGCTCGGGTAGCCGACCAGCGCCACGTCGGCGACGGTCTTGAGCTCCAGGACGATCTGCTGGTCCTTGCCCGGCTCGCCGAACAGCGCGAAGCCGGGGGCCTTGCGGCGGACCGAGGCGAGCGCCTGGTTGCCGAGGCCGCCGCGACCGCCCTGGGCCGCGACGTAGGTGGTGCCGTGGCCGACGAGGTCGGCGATCAGCTCGCCGTCCTTGGTCATCACGACGGTGCCGTCCGGCACCTTCAGCACCAGGTCGCTGCCGTCGCCGCCGGAGCGGGCGTCGCCGGCGCCGGGCTTGCCGTTGGTGGCCTTGCGGTGCGGCGAGTGGTGGTAGTCGAGCAGCGTGGTGACGGCCTGGTCGACGACCAGGATCACATCGCCGCCGCGGCCGCCGTTTCCGCCGTCCGGGCCGCCGAGCGGCTTGAACTTCTCACGGTGAACGGAGGCGCAGCCGTGGCCCCCGCTACCCGCGGCGACGTGCAGTTCGACGCGGTCCACGAAGGTGGTCATTGCGGGAGCCTCCTGCTGTGCATACGGGAATTACTTCTGTGCCGCTGTACTGCCGTTCCGCAGCACAGTTCTCAGTACTACCAACAAGCCGAGGGCGGACCTGCTTCCCGCGCGCAGTGCGCGACAGGAAGTAAGGCCCGCCCTCGGAAGTGTGGTGCTGTGTCGAGCCGAAGCTGATTACTCAGCGACCGGAACGATGTTCACGACCTTGCGACCACGGTGGGTGCCGAACTGAACCGCACCTGCGGCCAGCGCGAACAGCGTGTCGTCGCCGCCACGGCCCACACCGGTGCCCGGGTGGAAGTGGGTGCCACGCTGGCGGACCAGGATCTCACCGGCATTGACGGCCTGGCCGCCGAAGCGCTTGACGCCGAGCCGCTGAGAATTCGAGTCGCGACCGTTCCGAGTGGACGATGCGCCCTTCTTGTGTGCCATGTGTGCTCAGTCCCTTACTTCGCAGCCGGGTCGATGCCCGTGATCTTGATCGCCGTGTACTGCTGACGGTGACCAATACGCTTCCGGTAACCGGTCTTGTTCTTGAACTTCAGGATGTCGATCTTGACACCCTTGTGGTGGTCCACGACCTCGGCCTGGACCTTCACGCCCGCCAGCACCCACGGGTCGCTGGTGACAGAGTCCCCGTCGACGACGAGCAGGGTCGAGAGCTCGACCGCGTCACCCACGCCAGCGGTGGTGATCTTGTCAACTTCGAGGACGTCGCCGACAGCAACCTTGTGCTGCCGACCGCCGCTACGCACAATTGCGTACACGCGGATCTCACTCTCCTGCTCGAAACGGGGCCCTTGATGCTAGCCGCTCACCTCGGACCAGGGGCCCGCGGGAATCCATGAGGACGAGCGGCCTCTCCCGGCGGACCGGGAGGGATTTGCTCAGGGGGTTGGCGATTCATACGCCAGCGGCCAAGGTTACGGGGCCTTGACCGGGGGGTCAAACCAGGTCCCGGGCCCAAAGGCCCGGGACCTGATCAGTCACTCGGACGAAGCGTCGCCGGTGGGCGAGGAGACGGCCGGCGGGGTCTGCTGCTCCGCCGCCGCGGTCTTCTTCACCGTCTTCTTGGCGACGGTCTTCTTCGCCGCCGTCGTCGTCTTCTTGGCGACGGTCTTCTTGGCCGCCGCCTTCTTCGCCGGGGCCTTCTTGACGGCCGTCTTACGGGCCGCCTTCTTCGCCGGAGCGGCCTCGGCCGAATCCGAGCCCTCGGCCGACTGCTCGGCTCCGGAATCAGAAGCGGGCTCCGGTGCCTGCTGCGGCTCCGGTGCCATGTCCGGCTGCTGCTCCGCCGGCTGGACGGCCGGCTCGGTCACCGTGACCGCGGCCGACTCGTCGGCGGACTTCGGCGAGCCCGCGGGGGCGGTGGCCTTCCGGGTCGCCCGACGGCGCGTACGCACCGGCTTGGCCTCCTCGGCGTCGGCAGCCGGGGCCGCCTGCGCCTCGACCGGCTCGGCGGTCGGCACCTCGGCCACCGGAGCGGCGGGCGCCTGCGGTGCCTGCGCCGCCGGCTCGGGAACCTCGGGTGCGGCCTGCGGCACCACGATGGCGCTGTCGGCCGCGCCCGCCTTCGGCGAACCCGCCGGAGCGGACGCCTTACGGCTCGCGCGACGACGGCCGCCGCGACCGCGGGAAGCCGCGGCCTCGGCCTCAGCCGCGCTGCTGAACAGCTCGTCGTCCGGCACGAAGTCCTCGGTCACCGCGATCGGCGCGGCGACCTCGGCCGCCACCTCCGCCTCGGACTCCGACTCGGCGACCGCCGATTCGAGCACGTCGTTGGCGTACTCGTGCACGTGGTCGGCCTCGTGCGCGTCGGTCTCGTGGTCCTGCGTGCCGTTGCCGGACTTGTTCTTCTTCTTGGCGCGCTTGCTGACGGCACCGCCGCCACCGCCGCCGATCGTGGACGGCTGGTCCATGTGGACGATGACGCCGCGGCCGTTGCAGTGCACGCAGGTCTCGGAGAAGGACTCCAGCAGACCCTGGCCGACCCGCTTACGGGTCATCTGCACCAGGCCGAGCGAGGTGACCTCGGCCACCTGGTGCTTGGTGCGGTCCCGGCCCAGGCACTCCAGCAGCCGCCGCAGCACCAGATCCCGGTTGTTCTCCAGCACCATGTCGATGAAGTCGATCACGATGATGCCGCCGAGGTCGCGCAGCCGCAGCTGACGCACGATCTCCTCGGCCGCCTCCAAGTTGTTCTTGGTGACCGTCTCTTCGAGGTTGCCGCCCTGACCGGTGAACTTCCCGGTGTTGACGTCGACCACGATCATCGCTTCGGTGCGGTCGATCACCAGCGAACCGCCGGACGGCAGCCAGACCTTGCGGTCCAGCGCCTTCAGCAGCTGCTCGTCGATCCGGTACGTCGCGAAGACGTCGACCTCGGAGGTCCAGCGCGACAACCGGTCCGTGAGGTCCGGGGCCACATGCGCGACATAGCCGTGGATGGTCTGCCAGGCGTCGTCACCGCTGACGATGACCTTCGTGAAGTCCTCGTTGAAGATGTCGCGGACCACCCGGACGGTCATGTCCGGCTCGCCGTAGAGCAGCGAAGGCGAGTTGCCGGTCTTCGCGTTCTTCTGGATCTCTTCCCACTGCGCCTGCAACCGCTCGACGTCGCGGGCCAGCTCGCTCTCGCTCGCGCCCTCGGCGGCGGTGCGCACGATGACGCCCGCGTTCTCGGGGACGATCTTCTTGAGGATCTGCTTCAGCCGGGAGCGCTCGGTGTCCGGGAGCTTGCGGCTGATGCCGGTCATCGAGCCCTCGGGCACGTAGACCAGGTAGCGGCCGGGCAGCGACACCTGGCTGGTGAGCCGGGCGCCCTTGTGGCCGATCGGGTCCTTGGTGACCTGCACCAGGACCGACTGGCCGGACTTCAGCGCGGACTCGATGCGGCGCGGGCCGTGGCCCATGCCGAGCGCGTCGAAGTTGACCTCACCGGCGTACAGCACCGCGTTGCGGCCCTTGCCGATGTCGACGAACGCGGCCTCCATGGACGGCAGCACGTTCTGGACCTTGCCCAGGTAGACGTTGCCGACGTAGCTGGTCGCCTGCTCCTTGTTGACGAAGTGCTCGACGAGGATGTCGTCCTCGAGCACCGCGATCTGGGTGCGCTCGCCGTTCTCACGGACGATCATCACCCGCTCGACCGCCTCACGACGGGCCAGGAACTCGGCCTCCGTGATGATCGGCACCCGGCGGCGGCCCTGCTCGCGCCCCTCGCGGCGGCGCTGCTTCTTCGCCTCCATCCGGGTCGAGCCCTTGATGGACGTCACTTCGTCGAAGCCGGTACCGGGCTCGCTCTTGGGCCTGGCCTCGCGCGGCTCGCGGATCTTGACGACCGTACGCTCCGGGTCGTCCGCGTCGGCGTCGCCCCGGCCGGTGCCACCGCCGGAAGGCTCGCCGGAGTCACCGCTGCGACGGCGACGGCGACGACGGCGACGGCTGCTGCTGGAGCCGCCGTCCGACTCGTCATCGGAACCGTCCGCGTCCTCGGGCTCCTGCGAGTCGCCGGAGTCGGCAGCCTCGCCGGAGGAGCGCTCGTCGCGCTCCTGCCCGCGCTCCTGGCCGTCGGAGTCGCCGTAGTGCTCGTCGGCGTGCTCCTCGCCCTCGGCGGACTCGCCGCGACGGCGACGACGGCCACCGCGACGGCGGCGGCGTGCCGGACGGTCGTCCGACTCGTTGTCGTCATCGTGCTCGGCCTGCTCGGCCTCGCCGTCGTCGGCCGCCTCGGTGCTCTCCTCGACCGCGGCCGGCTGCTCCTGGACGGGCGCGGCGGCCTCGTCGTCACGGACCTGCTCGGCCTCGGGCGCACCGCCCCGGCGACGGCGGCGGCGCGAGCCCGCGGCGGGCTTCGCCTCGGCGGGCCTGGCGGCCTCGACCGACTCCTCGGTCTCTTCCTCGGCCTGCTGCTCGTCGGCCTCGTCGTCCGAACCGGCGACGGCGGCGGCGAACGCGGCGCTCTCCGGCGTCTGGAACATCGGCTCCGTGAAGACCGGCGCCTGGAAGACGGCGCTCGGCGGCCGCACGGCACGACGGCGACCGCGCGTCGGCGCGGCCTCCGCGACCGGCTCGGCCTCTGTCTGCTCGGCCCGCGCCGTCTCCGGCGCACCGGCGGGCGCCGAGGACTGACGGCTCGACCGGCGACGCGAGCGGCCACGCGGGCCGTCCTCGACGTAGTCGGCGACGGTCTGCTCGGCGACGGGCGCGGCGGCCTCGTCGTCACGCACCTGCGCGGCGTCCGCCGCGGCCTCGGCCTCGACCCGCTTACGGGTCCGGCGCGTCTGCCGCGGCTGCTCGGCCTCAGCGACCGGCTCCGCGCTCTGTACGGGTTGGGCGGGCTGTACGGCCTGGGCGCCGGACTCGTCCACGGTGCCGCTCGGCTGCGGGGCGCCGGCCGGGGCCGTCACCTTGCGGGTGGCGCGGCGACGCGGACGACCGCCGGACGTCTCCTCGGGGGCGGCGTCATCGGAAACAGCCGGGGCCGGGGCCGGGGCCGGGGCCTCGACCGGTGCGACGTTCCGCGCGGCGGCGACCGGCTCAGGCGCGGCTTCGGTTTCCTGCGGGGCGCCGGCCGGGGCCGTCACCTTGCGGGTCGCACGACGGCGCGGACGACCGCCGGACGCCTCCTCGGAGGCGGCGTCATCGGAAACAGCCGGGGCCGGGGCCTCGACCGGTGCGGCGCTTTGGGGAGCGGCGGCCGTCTCTACGGCGTCGCCTCCCTGCGGGGCGCCGGCCGGGGCCGTCACCTTGCGGGTGGCGCGACGGCGCGGACGACCGGCGGAGGCCTCCTCGACAGCGGCGTCGCCGGAGGCGGCGGGCGCTGCGGGGGACTCGGCGCGGACGGCCGTGTCAGTCGGGGCAGTCGGGGCAGTCGTGGCCGTCGTGTCATGGGGACCAGCGGTTCCGCTGGTGTCCGTGGTCGCGTCGGCGTCGCCCGCCTGCGGGGCGCCCGCCGGAGCGGTGACCTTGCGGGTGGCGCGGCGGCGCGGCCGGCCCTGCGCGGCGTCGTCGGCCGACGGGGCGGTCTCGGCCGGAGCCGGGGCCTGGTCGGGGGTCTGAGCTGCGGCGGGCTGCGCTTCGGCTGCCGTATCCGCCGCCTGTGGCGCGGCGGCCGAGCGACTCGCGCGGCGCGGGGCCCGTGCGGGCTTCGTCCCGGCTGCGGGATCGCCGGAGTCGGCGGTCGCCTGCGCGGGGGCGCTCTCGGAGGTCTGCGCGGCCGGTATGGCCGGCGCGGCTGCTTCGGCGACCTCTCCGACCGGCGGTCCCGCCGGTCGGGATGCCGCGCGGCGCCTACGGCGCGGCGGCAAGGTGTCGCTGGGGCTGGTGTCAGAGCTGTCGGCAGCGGCGGCGGTGTTACGCGCGGCCTCTGCGGGCTCAATCGGTTCGAGCATGCGGGCGGTTCTCCCGTCACGCTCCCGGGCGCCGGGCCTGATCCGGTCACGGCCCGCGTGATGTGCGCGGTGCCGCCCTCCGGGGCGCGGGCGCCACACGGGAGCTGTCGTCTCGCTCACCGTGGCCGGATGTTCGGCCTCGGCGAAAAGTCTCCTGGTCAGTGCGCTTGCCGGACCCGGGTGGCTCCCTGGTCGTTCGGCTGCGCAGCGACGGCTGTCCTACGCGGAACCAATCCGGCGCCGTCGCGAGGTTTCCCCCAGCGAAGCTAGGAGGAGGTCAATCCGGCGGCCGTGGGTGCGGCGGCTGTGACTGCCTCGCGGTCGGGCGCGAGCGGGTCGGTTACCGTGCCGGTCTCCTCATCGAGCAGCCCCTGCGCCAGCCTGGTCACCCCTGCGGGGACCGGCGGCGCCAGGTCGGCCGTAGCTCGGAGGCCGGACAGGACGTCGTCAGGTCGTACAGCAGGTGTCAGATGCCGAACAACCAGCCGCAGTATCGCACAGCCGGTGGCCCCTGGCCTATCGTCCCCGTCGGCACCGCCCGCGCGTGCTTCCAGGTGAGCGACCGCGGCGCGTGCGTCGAAGGTCCGCAGGCCGTTCTTGGTGAGGCGCTGCACCTCGACCGTTTCGGCCGCCAGGAAGGCGGCCACGGCCCGCTCGGCCTCGGCGGGTTCCACCCCGTCGAGGCGCATTTCCCATTCCGACGCCTGCAAGCGGTCGGCGAGCCCGGTGGTGCGGGCCTCGACCGCGTCGATGATGTCGAGGCCGGTGGGCATCGATTCGTCGAGGAGCTCCCGCAGGGTGTCGGGATCTCGCTGCTCGGTGAGCTGGATCTCCAGATACTCGGCCTCGCTGCCGGTGCCGGTGGGGGCGGCATTGGCGTACGAGACCTTCGGGTGGGGGCTGAAGCCGGCGGAGTACGCCATCGGCACCTTCGCCCGGCGCAGCGCCCGCTCGAATGCGCGCTGGAAATCACGGTGGCTGGTGAACCGAAGGCGGCCGCGCTTGGTGTATCGCAGTCGGATGCGCTGCACCGCGGGTGCGGGCGGCGGGCCTTCGGGCTGTCGCTTGCCCAGTGTCGCTCAGTCCTTCGTGAGTGCGGTCGTACTGCTACCTAGAGTACGTGTCCCGGGCCGAACGGGTTCCCCGGAGGGTTCGGCCGGCGGCTCGGCGGCCGGCCGGGCCGGGGCGCCGAACAGGGCCCGGCGGATCTCGGCGCGGGTTTGCCGCACGGTCTGCCGCGCGGTCGCCAGGGCCAGCCTCGCGGTCCGGCCCGCGTCCCGTACGGCTTGCGCGGCGGGGCGCCAGACGGTGTCGCGCACCGCGCGGGCTGCCGGCCTGACCACGGACTGCCAGGCCCACCGGAAGGGCTCCACGAAGACCCACCGGAACAGCAGGCCCAGGAAGCGGCCGACCGCCCGGGAGACATGGCCCGCGATCCGCCAGCCGTGGCCGAACGCCCCGGCGACCTCGCGCAGCACGACGGCCACGCCGTGACAGACGGGTTTCACGACCCAGCGCCAGAGCGCGACGGCCGGGGCGGCGAACAGCCACTTCACGGTCCAGCCGACGGCGGCGGCGATGCCGTGGCCGAGCGGGGTCAGCACGTGGCGGTACATCCAGACCAGCGGCGCGGCGATCAGATATCGCCCGGCCCACACCAGCGGCAGCAGGATCAGGTTCCGGCACCCCCAGCCGATGCCCCGCCCGACCGGGACCACCACATACCGCCACAGCGCGACCCACGGCCACACGAACAGCGCCACGCCCAGCCATGCCAGGGCCACGCCCAGCCCGCGCACGGCCAGTACGACGCCGTGGCCGATCGGGACGAGCAGCCGCCGGTACAGCCAGGCCAGCGGCAGCACGACGAGCGTGCGCCAGACCCAGCGGGCCGCCGCCCCCGCGCCGCGGCCGCTCGCGCGCAGCAGTTGGGCGATGCCGTGCCCGAGGGGCGTCAGCAGTCGGCGGTACGTCCACGCCAGCGGCGCGGCGATCAGGTACCGGCCGATCCACGCCAGCGGCACCACGATCAGATATCGCGCGACCCACACCAGCGGCAGCAGGATCAGGTTCCGGCACCCCCAGCCGATGCCCCGCCCGACCGGGACCACCACATACCGCCACAGCGCGACCCACGGCCACACGAACAGCGCCTTGCCCAGCCATCTCAGCGCCACGCTCAGCCCGTCGATGGCGGCTGCCAGGCCCGCGCCGACGCCTCGCGCCAGCCAGGCGACGGCGTGCCCGAGGGGCGTCAGCAGATGGCGGTACGTCCAGGCCAGCGGCGCGGCGATCAGGTTCCGGCCGATCCACGCCAGGGGCGTCACGATCAGCGTGCGGCCCAGCCAACCGAGCGCGCGGCCCACCGGGCGCAGCAGCGCTCTGTCGAGGAACCTGCCGCAGGCGACGAGCGCGTCCCAGACCATCCGCACCGGCAGGACCAGCACGAGCACCACGATCCGCACCGGAATCCTGATGACTGTGGTCAGGCAGCCCCCGCCGGGCTCAAACCGCTCCGCCTCGGGCTCGCGCCCCGCCGGTCGTCCGTCGTCCTTGACGAGCGATATCGCATCACGTCGCCCGTCGTCTCCCGGCGTCATGCCGTACTCCTGTGAACGTCCCTCGTGGTGACTATCACTGCATACACGCCGCACCGCCCCGTGCGGTTGCGCTTCAAGGGCGGTGCGGACGGTGAGATCGCCAGGGGCGACGCCAGGATGTCAGGCGATCGCGCCGGGCTCGGCGAGCCAGTGGGTCTGCAGGCCGGTGTGCCGCGCGATGGTCTCGAAGTCGCGGTCGTAGTGCAGCAGCGTGAGGCGGTGGTGCAGCGCTGTGACCGCGACGAGGAGATCCACGACGCCTGCCGAGCGGTGACAGCCGGCCTGGGCCAGCGTCAGTTGCATTTCCCTCGCCCGCTGCCACGCGTCCTCAGGGACGCTGTGCCAGGTATATATAGCCGCGAACCGGTCGCCGAGCTGCTTGCACTCCGCGACCGAGCGGGCTGAGAAGAGCAGTTCCGCCTCCGTCGGATCGCACATACCGACGCGTCCCTGACTCAGCTCGTCGGACCAGCGTTCCACCACACCCGGACGCCGGAGGCGCGCGGCTGCCGAGGTGTCGATCAGGAAGCGATCCGCTCCGGCTCCTGCCACGTTCCCCTGACCTCCTTCTTGAATCCGGGTTCGAGCGCCTTGTCGAACACTCCGTCGTCAGCCATCGCCAGCAGCTCGGCGAGGGCCCGCTCCCGGCGCCGCCTGGCTCCTATTTCGGTGAGCGCGGCATTGACGGTGTCCTTCTTGGTCTTGGTGCCGAGCACCTCGGCCGCGAACGCCAATGCTTCCTCATCGATGTCAATCATCGTCTTGGCCATCGCCGCCACCTCCAATGAAGAGCCACGGATAGATGCGGCCACATGAATAAGATACCTTCCGGCGGCGCATGCAGAAACATTTCTTCTGGAGCCGCATCCATCAAAAACGCAAGAGGCCCCGTCGAATCGACGGGACCTCTCCCACTGCGGCGGCGCTCGCGCCCGCTACCTCACCGCTCTCATCGCGCCTACTTCACCACGGTCAGCGGCAGCAGTTTCACGCCCGTCGGGCCGACTTGAATGTCGACGTCGAGTTGCGGACAGACGCCGCAGTCGAAGCAGGGCGTCCAGCGGCAGTCCTCGACCTCGGTCTCGTCGAGTGAGGCCTGCCAGTCCTCCCAGAGCCAGTCCTTGTCGAGCCCGGAGTCCAGGTGGTCCCAGGGCAGGACCTCCTCGTACGTCCGCTCGCGGGTGGTGTACCAGTCCACGTCGATGCCGAACTGCGGCAGCGCCTTCGCGGCGGCCGTCATCCAGCGGTCGTAGCTGAAGTGCTCGCGCCAGCCGTCGAAGCGGCCGCCGGACTCGTAGACCGCTCGGATGATCTTGGCGGTGCGGCGGTCGCCGCGGGAGAGCAGGCCCTCGACGATGCCGGGCCTGCCGTCGTGGTAGCGGAAGCCGATGGAGCGGCCGTACTTCTTGTCGCCGCGGATCTTCTCGCGCAGCTTCTTGAGCCGCGCGTCGGTCTCGTCGGCGGAGAGCTGCGCCGCCCACTGGAAGGGCGTGTGCGGCTTGGGGACGAAGCCGCCGATGGAGACGGTGCAGCGGATGTCGTTCTGGCCCGAGACCTCGCGGCCCTTGGCGATGACGTTGACCGCCATGTCGCCGATCTGCAGCACGTCCTCGTCGGTCTCGGTCGGCAGGCCGCACATGAAGTACAGCTTCACCTGGCGCCAGCCGTTGCTGTAGGCCGCGGAGACCGTACGGATCAGGTCCTCCTCCGTGACCATCTTGTTGATGACCTTGCGGATGCGCTCACTGCCGCCCTCGGGCGCGAAGGTGAGGCCGGAGCGGCGGCCGTTGCGCGTCAGCTCGTTGGCGAGGTCGATGTTGAACGCGTCGACGCGGGTGGACGGCAGCGACAGGCCGACCTTGTCCTGCTCGTAGCGGTCGGCGAGGCCCTTGGCGATGTCGGCGATCTCGCTGTGGTCCGCGGAGGACAGCGACAGCAGGCCGACCTCCTCGAAGCCGGTGGCCTTGAGGCCCTTCTCGACCATCTCGCCGATGCCGGTGATGCTTCGCTCCCGCACGGGGCGCGTGATCATGCCGGCCTGGCAGAAACGGCAACCGCGGGTGCAGCCGCGGAAGATCTCGACGGACATCCGCTCGTGCACGGTCTCGGCGAGCGGGACCAGCGGCTGCTTCGGGTACGGCCACTCGTCGAGGTCCATGACGGTGTGCTTGGAGACCCGCCACGGCACGCCGGAGGTGTTGGGCACGACGCGCCCGATCCGGCCGTCCGGCAGGTACTCGACGTCGTAGAACCGCGGGACGTAGACACCGCCCGTCTTGGCCAGCCGCAGCAGCACTCCCTCGCGGCCACCGGGCCGGCCCTCCGCCTTCCAGTTCCGGACGATCTCGGTGATCTCCAGAACGGCCTGCTCGCCGTCGCCGATGACCGCGCAGTCGATGAACTCCGCGATCGGCTCGGGGTTGAAGGCCGCGTGCCCGCCCGCGATCACGATCGGGTCGTCGAGGCCGCGGTCCACGGACTCCAGCGGAATGCCCGCGAGGTCCAGGGCGGTCAGCATGTTGGTGTAGCCGAGCTCGGTGGAGAAGCTCAGGCCGAACACGTCGAACGCCTTGACCGGGCGGTGCGCGTCCACCGTGAACTGCGGGACCTTGTGCTCGCGCATCAGGGCTTCGAGGTCGGGCCAGACGCTGTAGGTGCGCTCGGCGAGGACGCCCTCGCGCTCGTTGAGCACCTCGTAAAGAATCATGACGCCCTGGTTGGGCAGCCCGACTTCGTAGGCGTCCGGGTACATGAGCGCCCAGCGCACCTCGCAGGCGTCCCAGTCCTTGACGGTGGAGTTGAGCTCCCCTCCGACGTACTGAATGGGCTTCTGGACGTGCGGGAGAAGCGCTTCCAGGCGCGGGAAGACCGACTCGACAGGCATCTCGGCGTCTCTCTGAAGGGGCACAGGCGGACAGGGCTCCGGTATGGGGGTGACCATCCAGGGTACTGCCCCCGCGAACAGGGCGAGCACCGGTGTTCGCGCGGGCGCGCGGGCCGTGTTCGGGGAGCGCGGGCCCTCCCGCTTCCGCCCCCTCGCGCCCGCCCGGCTTCCGTCACCCCGGCGCGCGTCACCCCGGCGCGCGTCACCCCGGCGCGCGTCACCCCAGCGCGGACCGGAGTTTCCTACCGGAGGCGGCGCGCCAGGTCCGCGGCAGCTCCAGCTCCCGCAGGTCGGCCTGTTCGCGCTCCCTGCCGTACATCACGCCGAAGGCGAAGGGGTTCTCCCCCGCCGCGTACGCCTGCACGGCGATCTCGCGGAGGGTGCTCCGGGCGACGACGCTGTCCTGGTGGTCGCCGAGCACCTGCTGCACCGCCTTCATCCGCTTCGCGAACCGCTTCGCCGGCTTGCCCAGTACCGGCCGGGCCGCCTCGGCGGAGTAGCGGGCCCGCTTGGCGGCCTTGCGCGCCGAGTGCAGCGCGAGATCGCGCTCGGGCCCCGGCTCCATGGCGAGTGCGGCGTCCACCCGCCCGGCCAGCCTGCGGTAGTCGCGCAGCACCGCCTTGGGGAACACCGTGCGCGGCGGACCGGCGGCGGCGGGCAGCAGCGGAGGGGCGGCGACGAGCCGGTCCAGCGAGTCGAGCAGGGTCAGGTAGCGCCCGCTGTCGAGGACGGTGATCAGCGCCTCGCGCGAGCCGGCCCGCCGTACCCCGGACCAGATCCGCAGCCGGCTCTGCACCGGCCCCATCAGCAGCGTCCCCGGCAGCTCGGCCAGCCGCTGCCGCAACCGCTCGGTGAGCACCTCGCGGTCCCGGTCGACTCCCAGCTCGCCGGCGAGCCACTTCAGCTCCTCGCCGACCGGGTCCGTCGCCTCCCGGTCGAGGACCTTGCCGTACGACTTGAACGCGCTGCGCAGCCTGCGGGTGGCGACCCGCATCCGGTGCACGGAGTCGGGAAGGTCGCGGCGGACGGCGGGATCGAGCTCGATGACGGCCCTGACCTGGGTGCGGAGGAAGGCGAGGACGTGATCACCGGCGGTGGCCTTCGCGGACTTCGAGCCGGACTTCGACGCGGACTTCGGCTTCGGCTTCGACCGCGACTTCGACTCCGCCCTGGACTTGCGGACGTTTCCCTTGCTGTCCGGCTTCGCCGGCCGTCCGGGCTCCGTCTCGGCCAGCGCCCTGGCCAGCTTCGAAGGGGCGCTCGCGGGCCGCAGCCCGCTCGCGACGAGCCGCGCCTCGATGCCGTCGAGGACGCGCGGGTCGCCCCCGTCGGCCAACTCCACCTCGACCTCGGCCCACCGAACCTGCTCGCCCACGCCCTGCCCATCCGGCGACAGCCGCTGCGCGCCGACCCGGTCGACGGCCAGCTCGGCGATCAGCGCCCCGTCGGCGTCGAGCAGGTGCCGTACGGTCCGCTCCGTCCGCAGCCGCACGAGCGGCGCGAGCCGCGCGGTGCGGACCCGGGACCGTACGAGCCCCGCCAGCTCCGCCGGCACCGGATCGTCGGGCTTCTCCGCCTCGCCCAGCGGGACCCGGATCTCGTCCCGGACGCCCGGCTCCACCGGCAGCTTGAGATGCCAGCCGGCGTCGTCGCCGCCGGTCCGGCGGCGCAAGGTGATGCCGTCGGCGGCCAGCCGCTGCCCGGCTGTGTCGTAGTAGGTGGCGTCCAGGGCGTCCACGCCCCGCTCGGCCACGGTCGCGACCCCGGCGACGCCTGTCAGCCCGGGCAGTCGGCTGTCGTCGTCGGCTTCGTACTTCCGCTCGATCTCCCGCACGGTGTCCGCCATGCCTCGAATCTAGCCCCGCGACGGCTCCACCGGCAGACCGCCGACGCGTGGGGTCCGGCGGCCCGCCGCCCTCAGGCCGACAACGGCCGCTGCACCCGGATCGACTGCAACAGCCCCACCCCTATCCAGACCGCGAACATCGACGACCCGCCGTACGACACGAAGGGCAGCGGCAGCCCCGCGACCGGCATGATGCCCAGCGTCATGCCGATGTTCTCGAAGGCCTGGAAGGCGAACCAGGCGATGATTCCGGCGGCGACGATCGTGCCGTACAGCTCGCTGGTGTCACGGGCGATGCGGCAGGCGCGCCAGAGGATGACGCCCAGCAGCACGATGATCAGGGCCGCGCCGAGGAAGCCCAGCTCCTCGCCTGCGACGGTGAAGACGAAGTCGGTCTGCTGCTCGGGGACGAACTGGCCGGTGGTCTGGGTGCCCTCGAAGAGGCCCTTGCCGGTGAGCTGGCCGGAGCCGATGGCGATGCGCGCCTGGTTGGTGTTGTAGCCGACGCCCGCCGGGTCGAGGGCGGGGTTGGCGAAGGCGGCGAAGCGGTCTATCTGGTACTGGTCGAGGACGCCGAGCTGCCAGATCAGGAAGGCGCCGAGCGCGCCGGTGCCGATCAGGCCGAACACCCAGCGGTTGGAGGCGCCGGAGGCCAGCAGGACGCCTAGCACGATGACGGCGATGACCATCACCGAGCCGAGGTCCGGCATCATCATGATGACCGCGATCGGCAGCGCGGCCAGCGCGAGGGACTGCATGACGGTGCGGTGGTCGGGGTGCAGCCGGTCGCCCGCGTCCACCCGGCCCGCGAGCATCATCGCCATGCCGAGGATGATGGTGATCTTGGTGAACTCGGACGGCTGGAGCGAGAATCCGCCGCCGATCACGATCCAGGCGTGCGCGCCGTTGACCGTCGAGCCGACCGGGGTGAGCACCGCGAGGACCAGCACCACCGAGAGCCCGTAGAGGATCGGCACCGCGCCGCGCAGCGTGCGGTGGCCCAGCCAGAGGGTCCCCGCCGCGAGGGCCAGGCCGATGCCGGTGTTGAGCAGGTGGCGGAAGAAGAAGTAGTACTGGTCGCCGTGGGTCAGCTCGGTGCGGTTACGGGTCGCGGAGAAGACCAGCAGCGAGCCGACGAGGGAGAGCGTGACGGCGGCCAGCAGCAGGACCCAGTCGAGGCGGCGCACGAGCGAGTCGCGCGCCATGAGCTTGCCCCAGGCGCCGCGCTCCGGGGAGAAGCGGCGGATGGCGTAGGTGTGCTGGCTCGTCATGTGCCCGGCCTCCTGCCCGCGGGGGTCTCCGCCGGGATGCCCGCGGTTCCCGGACCGCCGGCGGTGCCTGGACCGCCCGCGGTTCGGGGACCATCGGGCGCGCCCGTGGCTCCCGTCGCTCCCGGACTCGCCGCCGCGCCCGCCGTTCCCGCCGTGAGCGGCACGTTGGCAGCCGGGGGCTTCGGTACGGCGATCGACTGGGCCTCGATCGAACCGTCCTTCTCGATCTTCGGCAGCTTCGCCTGCGGCTGGGACAGCAGCGCCCTCTTCTTGTCGATCGAGCCGTCCTTCTGCACGCCGTACATCGCGTCGTAGATGCTGCGCACCGCCGGCCCGGAGGCGCCGGAGCCGGTGCCGCCCTGGGCGATCGTCATGACGATCGAGTAGTCCTTGGTGTACGTCGCGAACCACGAGGTGGTCTGCTTGCCGTAGACCTCGGCGGTACCGGTCTTGGCGTGCATCGGGATCTTGTCCTGCGGCCAGCCGCCGAACCGCCAGGCCGCGGTGCCGCGGGTGGCGACGCCGGCCAGCGCCTCGTCCATCTGCTTGCGCAGGGTGGGGCTTATCGGCAGCTTGCCGTGCGACTTCGGCTTGATGGGCTCGACCCGCTTGCCGTCCGCGCTGACGATGGCCTTGCCGACGGTCGGGTCGTAGAGCGTGCCGCCGTTCGCGATGCCCGCGTAGATCGTCGCCATCTGTATCGGGGTGACGAGGGTGTCGCCCTGCCCGATCGAGTAGTTGACGGCGTCACCGGCGCGCATCTTCATGCCCGAGACGCAGTTCTCCTTGGCGATCTGCGAGGCGTAGTCCGTCTTCCCGGACTTCGCCTCCTTGCACCAGACGTCCTTGTTGGACTTCCAGTAGTCCTTCTTCCACTGGCGGTCCGGAATCCGGCCGGTGACCTCGTTCGGCAGGTCGATGCCGGTCTCCTTGCCGAGGCCGAACTGGTGGGCGGTCTTGTAGAACCAGTCCCCCGGGTTCGGCTTCGGCGTGTTGCCGCCGTCCTTCTGCCACTGCCGGTAGGCGAGGTCGTAGAAGACGGTGTCGCAGGAGACCTCCAGCGCCTTGCCGAGGCTGATCGAGCCGTGGTCCGCCGATTCGAAGTTCTTGAAGATCTGGCCGCCGATGTTGTACGAGCTGGTGCAGGCGTAGCCGCCGTTGAAGTCGTAGCCGGCGTTGACCGCCGCGGTGGTCGGGATGACCTTGAAGATCGAGCCGGGGGCGGCCTGCCCCTGGATCGCGCGGTTCAGCAGCGGGTAGTTGGACCCCTTGCCGGTGAGCTTGGTGTAGTCCTTGCCGGAGATGCCGCCGACCCACGCGTTGGGGTCGTACGACGGGTTCGAGGCCATCGACACGACCCGGCCCGTCTTGGTCTCCATCACCACGACCGCGCCCGCGTCGGCCTCGTAGTTGCGGTTGGTGTTGCGGTCGTGCTCCTTGCGGGCCGCCTTCATCGCCAGGTCGAGCTGCTTCTCGGCGACCGCCTGCACCCGTGAATCTATGCTCGTGACGACGCTGGAGCCGGGCTGCGCGTCGTCGCTCTTGGCCTTGCCGATGACGCGGCCGAGGTTGTCCACCTCGTATCGGGTCACACCCGCCTTGCCGCGCAGCTGGGCGTCGTACGAGCGCTCAAGGCCGGAGCGGCCGATCTGGTCGGAGCGCAGCAGCGGCGAGGTGGTGTGCTCGGCCTTCTTGATCTCGCCGTCGGTGACCGGCGAGAGGTAGCCGAGGACCTGCGCGCTGTTGGCCGTGCCGGGGGCGGCGTAGCGGCGTACGGGAGTGGGCTCGGCGGTGATGCCGGGGAACTCTTCGGCCCGTTCGCGGATCTGCAGGGCCTGCTGCGGGGTGGCCTCGTCGGTGATCGGGATGGGCTGGTAGGGCGAGCCGTTCCAGCAGGGCTGCGGCGTCTTGGCGTCGCACAGCCTGACCTTGCCGGCCACTTCCCGGGGCTTGAGGTCCAGCGCCTCGGCCAGCCGGGCGAGCACGGCGGTGCCCTTGTCCTTCATCTTCATCAGCTCGGTGCGGCTGGCGGAGACGACGAGCCGGGTCTGGTTGTCGGCGATGGGCACGCCGCGGGCGTCCAGGATGGAGCCGCGCACGGCGGGCTGGACGACCTGCTGGACGTGGTTGTTCGAGGCTTCGTCGGCGTATTCGTCGCCGTTGCGGATCTGGAGGTACCAGAGCCGCCCGCCGAGGGTGAGGAGCAGCGAGAGGACCAGGATCTGGATGACGACCAGTCTGATGGTCACCCGTGAGGTGCGTCCGGTCTCCGGGATGTTGCTCACAGCCGCTTGACCCCCTTGATCCTGCTTGCCCTGCTGCGTGCCGATTTACCGAGCAGTCCGCCGCGCTGGCTGCCGATCCTGGCCGCCTTGCCGAGCCGGCTGCTGCGGCCGGTGCGGGCGCTGGTGCCGATGTTCATCCAGCGCTGGGCGTCGACGCCGCCGGCTCCGGAGCCGTCGCCGGCCAGCGGGTCGTGTTCCACGCGTCTCGCCAGGATCATGACCAGGGGGACGATGAAGGGGGCGAGCAGCAGGTCGTACAGGGCGGCGGTGAACAGCAGGCCGCCGATGCCGACCTCGCGGGCGGCGGTGTCGCCCACCAGTGCGCCGACGCCCGCGTACAGCAGGGTGCTGCCGATCGCGGCGCCGACGACGACGACCAGCGGGCCGGTCGCGGATTTGATCTGGCCGGTCTCGGGCTTGGCGAGGCCGACGAGATAGCCGATGACGCACAGCACCAGGGCGTAGCGGCCCACGGCGTGGTCGGCCGGCGGGGCGAGGTCGGCGAGCAGCCCGGCGCCGAAGCCGACGAGGGCGCCGCCGACGTGTCCGTAGACGAGCGCGAGGCCCAGTACGACGAGCAGTGTCAGGTCGGGGACCGCGCCGGGCAGCTGGAGCCGGGCGAGCACGCTGACCTGGACGACCAGCGCGACGACCACCAGGACGGTCGAGAGCAACATCCGGTTGAGGCGCACGTTCAGCTCCCGGGGGTGCTCGAAGGGGTGACCGTGACGGTCACCGTGGGCGTCGGCGTGGGCTTGGCCTTCGGCGGCAGCACGGTGTCCCGGGGGTTCTCGCGCGGCGGCTGGACCACGACGCCGACGATGTCGAGTTTGCTGAAGCCGACGTACGGGCGGACCTGGACGTTGCGGGTCAGGTCGCCGCCCGAGGGGTCGACGCGGACCACTTCGCCGACCGGCACGCCGGGGACGAAGGGCTTGTCGGCGCGGGAGCCGAAGGTGACCAGCCGGTCGCCCTTCTTGACCTTGGCCTTGCCGTTGAGCAGTTGGACGCGCAGCGCGCGGTCGCCCTGGCCGGTGGCGAAGCCGAGTTCGTTCGACTTCTCCATCCGGGTGCCGACGGTGAAGTCGGGGTCGTTGGCGAGCAGCACGGTCGCGGTCGAGGGGCCGACGGTGGTGACCCGGCCGACGAGTCCGTCTCCGTTGATGACGGTCATGTCGCGGGTGAGGCCGTCGTTGCGGCCGGCGTCGATGGTGACCGTCCAGGAGAAGCCTTGGGCGGCTCCTATCGCGATGACCTGGGCGCCCTTGATGCCGTACTGGCCGGCGCCGGCGGTCTTGAGCATTTTGTCGAGTTCGCGGGCGCGGCTGCGGGTGCGGTCGTCGCTGCCGAGTCTCGTCTTGAGCGCGGAGTTCTCGCGTTCCAGTGCGCTGATCCGGTCGTGCCGGTCGTCGGAGTCCCGTACGGCGGCGATGGCGTTGCCGACCGGGTCGACGGCGGCCGCGACCCCGTTCTCCACCGGTCCGAAGACCGAGGCGGCGGCCTGCCGGGAACCGTCGAGCGGGGATTGCTCACCGCCGCGGATGTCCACCGTGATCAGTGCGAACGCGATGGCGATCAGCAGCACCAGGAGCAGCCGGCTCTCTCGTGTGTCCCTCACGTGCGGCGGCGTGCCCTTCTCTTCTGACCGGTCGGCTGCGAGGCCGGCGCCGGTGCTCAGGGGGTGTCATGCCTGTATATCAGCGATCCGCCGGTGGCGGAAAGCGGTTGAACGGGAACGTCATCTGCGCGGCTGGGAGTCCAGCACCTGCTGGAGCGCCTCGAACTCCTCGACGCATTTGCCGGAGCCCAGCGCGACGGAGTCGAGCGGGTTCTCGGCGATGTGGATCGGCATGCCGGTCTCGCGGCGCAGCCGCTCGTCGAGGCCGCGGAGCAGGGCGCCGCCGCCGGTGAGCACGATGCCGCGGTCCATGACGTCGCCGGACAGTTCGGGCGGGCACTTGTCGAGGGTGGTCTTGACCGCGTCCACGATCGAGTTGACCGGTTCCTCGATGGCCTTGCGGACCTCCGCGGCCGAGATGACCACGGTCTTGGGGAGGCCGCTGACCAGGTCGCGGCCGCGGATCTCGGTGTGCTCGTCCTGCTCCAGGTCGTACGCGGAGCCGATGGTGATCTTGATGTTCTCGGCGGTGCGCTCACCGAGAAGGAGGCTGTACTCCTTCTTGATGTGCTGGATGATCGCGTTGTCCAGCTCGTCGCCGGCGACCCGGATCGACTGTGCCGTGACGATTCCGCCGAGTGAGATCACCGCGACCTCGGTGGTGCCGCCGCCGATGTCCACGACCATGTTGCCGGTCGCTTCGTGGACCGGCAGGCCGGAGCCGATGGCTGCGGCCATCGGCTCTTCGATGATGTGCACCTGGCGCGCGCCGGCCTGGGTCGACGCCTCGATGACGGCGCGGCGCTCGACTCCGGTGATGCCGGAGGGCACGCACACGACGACCCGGGGGCGGGCCATCCAGCGACGCTTATGGATCTTGAGGATGAAGTACCGGAGCATCCGCTCGGTGATCTCGAAGTCGGCGATCACGCCGTCCTTCATCGGGCGGACCGCGACGATATTGCCGGGGGTCCGGCCGATCATCTTCTTGGCTTCGGAGCCGACCGCGAGAATGCCACCGGTGTTGGTGTTGATCGCGACGACGGAGGGTTCATTGAGGACGATGCCGCGACCTCTGACATACACCAGCGTATTGGCGGTCCCGAGGTCGACAGCCATGTCACGGCCGATGAACGACATGTTGTTCCCCATGAGGATATGTCTGGCCTTCCCAGCTGGAGAAATGATGACTTGAGGGCGGCGGGAGGTGCGCTGCGGGGCGCGGAAGCCCCCATCGTAGTCGCGCTCGCTCGAACACGATGCGAGGGCTCCGCTGCCATTGTCAGCAGAACACGTACCCGTACCAGTAATGGTGACGTCGTGTCGGAGGGATGGGTTCCCCCGTTCGCCACGCATATGCCGCGGGGCGACCGAACGGACTCGGTCGCCCCGGGCCGACAACGCGGCTGAGCAGCCCTTGTTCCGGGCCGCGGGAATTCTTTCTCGCTTCGATCGATCAAACGAGTTCGATCGATCAGACAAGACCGGGGAAGAAAAGTTTGATCTCTCGCTGTGCGGACTCCTCGGAGTCCGAGGCGTGGACGAGGTTCTCCCGCACGATGGTGCCGAAGTCACCACGGATGCTGCCGGGGGCCGCGGCGATCGGGTCGGTCGGGCCGGTCAGGGTCCGTACGCCCTCGATCACCCGGTCGCCCTCGACGACCATCGAGACGATGGGTCCTGAGGACATGAACTGCACCAGCGGCTCGTAGAACGGCTTGCCCGCGTGCTCGCCGTAGTGCTGCTCCAGCAGCCCGAGGTCCAGGCCGCGCATTTCCAGCGCGGTGATGGACCACTGCGCCTTGTTCTCGATCCGGCCGATGATCTCGCCGATCAGGCCGCGCCTGACCGCGTCGGGCTTGAGGAGAACGAGGGTGCGCTGGGTCATATTGCGGGCTCCTTGTGTGCGGCGAAGTACCGCGGCGGACTACTGCGGCGAACTACCGCGCGACTGATACGAACGGGTGGTCCGAGGTTACAGGGACCACCCGTCACACGGTCACGCAGCGTCAGGCCTGGTCCCGGAGCCGGCCGCGAACCGCGCCTTCGCCTCGTCGATTCTGCCGCCGTAGTGGACCGAGGCCCACCACAGGGCGGCGAACACCAGGCCGAGGAAGAACATCGTCGGAATGACGAAGCCGCTCGCGATGAGCGCGACCTGGATGGCCCAACCCACCTGGACCGCACCCGGTCGGGTGAGCGCGCCGCACAGCAGTACGCACAGCAGCATGCCGACGCCGCAGACCGTCCAGACGGTGGCCGTCGAGAGGCCGGACATCTGATTCGCCACCAGACCGGCGAAGCCGATCACGAAGAACTCACCGATCAGGGTGCTCGCACACAGCGTCCTCACGGCTGCTCACCTCCTGCCCAGCAGCAGCCGGGCCTCGCCGACGGTAATGACCGAGCCGGTGACCAGCACTCCGGTGCCGGAGAGCTCGCCCTCCTGCTCGGCGAGGGTGAGCGCGGCCTCCAGCGCGTCGTCGAGACGCGGCTCCACCTGCACTCGGTCCTGGCCGAACACCTCGACGGCCACAGCTGCCAGATCGTCCGCGTCCATCGCCCGGTGGCTCGCGTTCCGGGTCACCACGACCTCGGTGAAGATCGGCTCGAAGGCCTCCAGCACACCGCGGATGTCCTTGCCTGCGCTCGCGCCGACCACGCCGATCAGCCGGTTGAAGTCGAACGCCTCGCTGATCGCCTCGGCCGCGGCGCGGGCCCCGGCCGGGTTGTGCGCGGCGTCCAGGATGATGCTCGGGCTGCGGCGCACGACCTCCAGCCGGCCCGGTGAGACGACCGAGGCGAAGGCGGTGCGGACCGTGTCGATGTCCAGCGAGCGGTTGTGTTCCGAGCCGATGCCGAAGAACGCCTCGACCGCGGCCAGCGCCACCGCCGCGTTGTGCGCCATGTGCGCGCCGTGCAGCGGCAGGAAGATGTCCGTGTACTCGCCGCCCAGGCCGCGCAGCGTCATCAGCTGGCCGCCGACCGCGACCTCCCGGCCGATCACGCCGAACTCCATGCCCTCGCGGGCGACCGTGGCGTCCACCTCGACGGCGCGCCGGAGCAGCACCGACGCGGCGTCCACCGGCTGCTGCGCCATGACGACCGTCGCGCCGCCGCCGCCGGCCGGCGAGGTCAGCGGCTTGACGATGCCGGCCTTCTCGACGGCGATCTGCTCGGTGGTGCCGCCCAGCCGCTCGGTGTGGTCCAGCGAGATCGGGGTGACGACGGCGACGGCGGCGTCGATGACGTTCGTCGCGTCCCAGCTGCCGCCCATGCCGACCTCGACGACGGCGACGTCCACCGGGGCGTCGGCGAAGGCCGCGTACGCCATGCCGGTCAGCACCTCGAAGAAGGACAGCCGGTGCTCCTGCTGCCCGTCGACCATCTCGATGTAGGGCTTGATGTCCTGGTAGGTCTCGATGAACCGCTCGGCCTCGATCGGCACGCCGTCCAGGCTGATCCGCTCGGTCACGGACTGGACGTGCGGGCTGGTGTAGCGGCCGGTGCGCAGTTCGAAGCCGCGCAGCAGGGCTTCCACCATGCGCGCGGTGCTGGTCTTGCCGTTGGTGCCGGTGATGTGGATGGAGGGGTAGGCGCGCTGCGGCTCGCCGAGGATGTCCATCAGCGCGGCGATGCGCGTCAGCGACGGCTCCAGCTTGGTCTCGGGCCAGCGCTGCGCCAGCTCCGTCTCGACCTCGCGCAGCGCCCGGTCGACCTCCGGGTCCTGCGGACGGGCCGGCAGGCCGTCGTCCTGCGCGGGGCCTCCGCGCGCGCTCAGTGTCCGGCTCCCGGCCGCGATCACGGCGAGATCGGGGTCACGGTCGGTCTCGGCGTGGACGATCTCGTCGAACTCGTCGAGGTGGTGCGAATCGTCGGGGCCAAGGTCGTCGTTTCGGGGGCTCTCGCTCACACCGCTCAGTCTACGGTCGCCGTACGACACCGGATGTCGCCGCGTGCGCCCGCCCCGGCAGGGAGCCGGGCATGGACCCCGTACGGGCCGCTGTACCGCCCCCGTACCGGCCGCGCACGCCCCTGCCGTCATCCGGCCGCCGGGAGCGGGCGGGCGGGGCGCAGCCGGTGACGCGTCGGCGAACGTCCTTCGCCGGGCGGGGCCGTGACATCGGACACGCGGCGGGGCGTCCGACGCGCGGCGGGGCCGTCCGACACACGGCGGCGGGGCGTCCGGCGGGCACCCGAGACGCGACAGGTCCCCACGCGGCGCGCGTGGGGACCTGTGCCGAGCCCGGTGTGAGCGGGCCGGCCTTGCCTGCGGGGGCGCTCAGCCCTGCGGGAGCGCCTCCAGCTGGGCGGTGATGCGGGCGATGTCCGCGTCCGCCTTGGCCAGCCTGGCGCGGATCTTGTCCTTGACGTCGTCCGGCGCCTTGGCGAGGAACGCCTCGTTGCCGAGCTTCGCCGTGGCCTGCGCCTTGTCCTTCTCGGCGGCGGCGAGGTCCTTCTGCAGCCGCTTGCGCTCGGCCGGGATGTCGATCGTGCCGGACAGGTCGAGGGCCACCGTCGCGCCCGCGACCGGCAGCGAGGCGGTCGCCTGGAAGCCGTCGCCCGCGGGCTGCAGGCGCAGCAGCTGACGGATGGCGGCCTCGTGCGCGGCGAGCGCGGTGCCGGACAGGTCGAGCTCGGCCGGGACCTTCTGGCCGGGCTGCAGCCCCTGGTCGGCGCGGAACCGGCGGACCTCGGTGATCACCTGCTGGACGAGGGCGATCTCGCGCTCGGCCGGCTGGTCGCGGAAGCCGCTGTCGGTCGGCCAGTCGGCGATGACGACGGACTCACGCCCGGTGAGCGTGGTCCACAGCGTCTCGGTGACGAAGGGGACGATCGGATGCAGCAGCCGCAGCGTGACGTCCAGGACCTCGCCCAGGACGCGTCCGGAGACCGCCGCGCCCGGGCCGCCCTGGATGAAGGTGGTCTTGGACAGCTCGACGTACCAGTCGAAGACCTCGTCCCACGCGAAGTGGTAGAGGGTGTCGGAGAGCTTCGCGAACTGGTAGTCCTCGTAATACGCGTCCGTCTCGGCGACGACCTCGTTCAGCCGGGACAGAATCCACCGGTCGGTGGCCGACAGTTCCTCGGCCGGGGGCAGTTCGCCCTCGGTCGTCGCGCCGTTCATCAGCGCGAAGCGGGTCGCGTTCCAGAGCTTGTTGGCGAAGTTGCGGGAGGCCTGGACCCAGTCCTCGCCGATCGGCACGTCCGTACCGGGGTTGGCGCCGCGGGCGAGGGTGAAGCGGACGGCGTCGGAGCCGTACTTGTCCATCCAGTCCAGCGGGTCGACCGCGTTGCCGAAGGACTTCGACATCTTCTTGCCGCGCTCGTCGCGGACCATGCCGTGCAGCACGATGGTGTGGAAGGGCGGGGTGCCGTCCATCGCGTAGAGGCCGAACATCATCATCCGGGCGACCCAGAAGAAGAGGATGTCGTAGCCGGTGACCAGGACCGAGTTCGGATAGAACTTCTCGACGCTCTCACTCTGTCCGGGCCAGCCGAGGGTGGAGAAGGGCCACAGCGCGGAGGAGAACCAGGTGTCCAGGACGTCGCTGTCCTGCGTCCAGCCCTCGCCCGTCGGCGGCGCGTCGTCGGGCCCGACGCAGACGACTTCGCCCGCAGGGCCGTACCAGACCGGAATCCGGTGGCCCCACCACAGCTGCCGCGAGATGCACCAGTCGTGCAGGTTGTCGACCCAGCCGAAGTAGCGGGACTCCATCTCCTTCGGGTGGATCTTGACCCGGTCGTCGCGGACGGCGTCGCCGGCCTCCTTCGCGAGCGGGCCGACCTTGACCCACCACTGCATGGACAGCCGCGGCTCGATGGTCGTCTTGCAGCGCGAGCAGTGCCCGACGGAGTGGGTGTACGGGCGCTTCTCGGCGACGATCCGGCCCTCGGCGCGCAGCGCGGCGACGATGGCGCCGCGGGCCTCGAAGCGGTCCAGGCCCTGGAAGGGGCCGTGGGCGGTGATCACGCCGCGCTCGTCGAGGACCGCGAGGTTTTCGAGGTCGTGCCGGCGGCCGATCTCGAAGTCGTTCGGGTCGTGGGCCGGAGTGACCTTGACCGCGCCGGTGCCGAACTCCGGGTCGACGTGCTCGTCCGCGACCACCGGGATGCGGCGGCCGGTGAGCGGCAGTTCGATCTCGGCGCCGACGAGGTGGGCGTAGCGGGGGTCGTCGGGGTGCACCGCGACGGCGGTGTCACCGAGCATCGTCTCGGCGCGGGTGGTCGCGACGACGAGGCTCTGCTCGCCCTCGCCGTACTTGATGGAGACGAGCTCGCCCTCGTCGTCCTGGTATTCGACCTCGATGTCCGAGATCGCGGTCAGGCAGCGCGGGCACCAGTTGATGATGCGCTCGGCGCGGTAGATCAGCTCGTCGTCGTAGAGCCGCTTGAAGATGGTCTGGACGGACTTGGACAGGCCCTCGTCCATCGTGAAGCGCTCGCGGCTCCAGTCGACGCCGTCGCCGAGCCGCCTCATCTGGCCGGAGATCTGCCCGCCGGACTCGCCCTTCCACTTCCAGACCCGCTCGACGAACTCCTCGCGGCCCAGGTCGTGGCGGGACTTGCCCTCCTTGGCGAGCTCGCGCTCGACGACGTTCTGGGTGGCGATGCCGGCGTGGTCCATGCCGGGCTGCCAGAGCGTCTCGTAGCCCTGCATGCGCTTGCGGCGGGTGAGGGCGTCGATGAGCGTGTGCTCGAAGGCATGGCCCAGGTGGAGGGCGCCGGTCACATTGGGCGGCGGGATGACGACGGTGTACGGGTCCTTCTCGCTCTTGGCGTCCGCCGCGAAGTAACCGCGCTCCACCCAGCGCTCGTACAACTGCCCTTCCACCTCGGCCGGCGCGTACTGGGTCGGCAGGCTCTGAGGTGTCGTCTCCGGGCTGCGCTCTGGGCTCTGCTGAGAGTTCTCGGTCACGCCGATCAGTCTACGGGCGGTCCTGTACCAGTCTCGAACCGGTTTCGTCCCCAGTGCACTGGCCCGCATATTCGTCCGACAGGATGTACGGAACGTATAAGCAGCCTGTTGTCTTAAGGGGAACCGCACGCATGAGCTACAACCAGCCGCCGCCGCAGAACGGCCCGTACGGCGGGGGACAGCCCAACCCCTACGGAGGCGGACAGCCCGGCTCCGGATACCCGCAGCAGGGCGGCCAGGCGGCTCCGCAGCAGGGTTACGGCCAGCAGGCCGCCCCGCACGGACAGCCCCCGCAGCAGGCTGCAGGACCGTACGGCCAGCCCCAGCAGCCGCACCCTTACGGCCAGCAGCCGGGCGGGCCGGGCCAGCAGCCGCCGTACGGCCAGCTGCCGATGCCTCAGCAGGGCGGGGGCAAGAAGATGACGGGCATCATCGTGGGCTCGGTGGTGGCGCTGGCCGCGATCGTCGCCGGCGTCTTCTACTTCACGCAGAGCGACGGCGAGGTGGCCGCGTACAAGATCGTGCTGCCGCGGCAGGTCCTCGACGGCAGTTACACCAAGATGGAGGGCGCCGGGGGCTCCCGCACCGAGAAGCTGGGCGACGACGAGAAGACCAGGAAGCTCGGCATCACCAACGGCACCGGGGTCTCCGGCAGCTACAAGGGCGACGACAAGTCGATGCTGATGGTCGCGGGCGCCTACGGCGACATCGCGGACCCGGAGAAGACCGTCGACACGTTCTTCGCACAGACGCGCAAGGCCCGCGAGGAGCAGGCGGGCGGGTCCGGAAAGATCAAGACCGAGACGGTCTCCGAGATGAAGTCCTACTCCCCGGACGGCTTCGACGGCGCGGTCATGAAGTGCGAGACCACCAAGACGACGGGTGCGTCGGCCGGCGCACCCGTCTCCATAGAGACCAGCATGTGCGTGTGGGGCGACTCCAGCGCCGTGGCGCTCGTTCAGCAGATGGGCAGGATGGGTATGGGCGCCGGCTCGAAGGCGAGGACGGCCGAGGAGCTGTCGGAGGCGACCGCCAAGATCCGCGACGATGCGCGGGTCGAGCTCAAGAAGTGACACCGGCCGCTCTTATGGCGGCCGGCACCAGTCAGCAGCAAGCCCTGAGGGGGATTTCAGATGAGCTTCAACCAGCCGCCACCGCAGCCCGGTCCGTACGGCGAGGGTCAATCCAACCCGTACGGGGGCGGACAGCCGCAGCAGCCGAACCCGTACGGACAGCAGCCAGGCGCCCAGCAGCCGGGTTACGGCTACCCCCAGCAGGGCGACCCGGGGCAGCAGGGCCCCTACGGCCAGCCCCAGCAGCCGCCCTACGGGCAGCAGCCGCCCTACGGCCAACCGCCGTACGGGCAGCCGCAGTTCCCGCCGCCCGGCGGCAGTGGGAGCAAGGGCAAGGTGATCGCGATCGTCGCGGCCTCGGTCGTGCTCGTCGGTGCGGTCGTGACCGGCGCCGTGGTGCTGACCGGCGGCGATGACGACCCGAAGTCCGACAAGCAGGATTCGGCGGGCAGCGCGGGCGCGTCCGGCGACGAGAAGAAGTCCGACAAGCCGTCGGGCGACACCAGCGACCTGGGCAGCGGAGACGACGCGGGCGGCTCCGACGAGCCGATGAAGCTGACGACGCCCAAGACCCTCGCCGACGGCGCCTACCAGCTGAAGAAGGACACCGCTCAGCTCAAGGAGGGCGGCACCAGCGTGCAGGGCGACATGCCGCCCGGCGCGACCTCGGTGCTCGGCCAGTACACGGTCGCCGCGAACCCGGTGGCCGGCCTCGCGCTGTCCGGCGTCTACGGCCTCGTCGGCGACCCCGACAAGGTCGAGGACGACATGTACAAGGGCTTCGAGGGCAGCGGCAGCGGGACGAGCGTGGAGAAGCCCCGCAAGTCGTACCAGCCGAACGGCGTCAGCGGTCCCACGATCGACTGCGAGGTCGTGAAGATGAACGGCACGACCTATGTGCCGGTGTGCACCTGGGCCGAGAAGTCGGACGCGGCGATGGTGATGCACGTCGACGCGAGCAACACCTCGGCGTCCAAGGTCGATCCGGCGAAGTTCGCGAAGACCACCGCGGCCATCTACAAGGATGTGCGCGTCCCGCGCTGAGCCGCGCGGACGGCGGCGCGCAACTGGCCGCGCACAGACGGTAGGACAGGCGAGAGACAGATGAAGGGGCGCCCCACCGGTCCGGTCGGGCGCCCCTTCGTCGTATCCGTGAAGGCGTGTCCGCGAAGCTGAGCGGGAGCGGTGCGGCTCAGGCGCTCTTCTCGTGCCGCTCGTCCGTCTCGCCGCCGCGGGTACGCGGCACCAGCGTGGGGTTCACGTTCGAGTGAACGACCTCCGCGGTGATGACGACCCGGGCGACGTCCTTGCGGGACGGCACCTCGTACATCACCGACATCAGGACCTCTTCCATGATGGCCCGCAGCCCGCGCGCTCCGGTCTGCCGCAGGATCGCCTGGTCGGCGATGGCCTCCAGCGCGCCGCGCTCGAACTCCAGCTCCACGCCGTCGAGTTCGAAGAGGCGCTCGTACTGCTTGACGAGGGCGTTGCGCGGCTCGATGAGGATCTGCAGCAGCGCCTCACGGTCGAGGTTGTGCACCGAGGTGATGACCGGCAGACGGCCGATGAACTCCGGGATCATCCCGAACTTCACCAGGTCCTCCGGCATGACCTCGCGGAACTGGTCCGAGGCCTCGATCTCGCGCTTGGAGCGGATCGTCGCGCCGAAGCCGATGCCCTTGGCGCCGGCCCGCGACTCGATGAGCTTCTCCAGACCCGCGAACGCGCCGCCCACGATGAACAGCACGTTCGTCGTGTCGATCTGGATGAACTCCTGGTGCGGGTGCTTGCGGCCGCCCTGCGGGGGCACCGAAGCCGTCGTGCCTTCGAGGATCTTGAGCAGCGCCTGCTGCACACCCTCGCCGGAGACGTCACGCGTGATCGACGGGTTCTCGCTCTTACGGGCGACCTTGTCGATCTCGTCGATGTAGATGATGCCGGTCTCGGCCTTCTTGACGTCGTAGTCAGCGGCCTGGATCAGCTTCAGCAGGATGTTCTCGACGTCCTCGCCGACATAGCCGGCTTCCGTGAGCGCGGTCGCGTCGGCGATCGCGAACGGGACGTTGAGCATCCTGGCCAGTGTCTGCGCGAGCAGGGTCTTGCCGGAGCCGGTCGGGCCGAGCAGCAGGATGTTGGACTTCGCCAACTCGATGCCGTCGTCACCGCCACGGCCGTTGCTCTCGGTCGCCTGGACCCGCTTGTAGTGGTTGTAGACCGCGACGGAGAGCGCCTTCTTCGCGGGCTCCTGGCCCACGACGTAGCCCTCCAAGAACTCATAGATCTCGCGAGGCTTGGGCAATTCCTCCCAACGCACCTCGGAGGTCTCGGCGAGCTCCTCCTCGATGATCTCGTTGCAGAGGTCGATGCACTCGTCGCAGATGTACACACCCGGTCCTGCGATGAGCTTCTTCACCTGCTTCTGGCTCTTGCCGCAGAACGAGCACTTGAGCAGGTCGCCGCCATCACCGATGCGTGCCACGAGGTGCTTCCCCTTCGCCTGGGATCCGCCGAGTTCCACGGACCCGGGTGCTTGCTATTCGACGGTACCTTGCCGGGCCCCCCGCGCGGGCCCCCCTTGGACCGGTTCGCTTGCATCCGACCGTTCCAAGGGGGATCGCGCACCTGCCGACCGGTAGGACAAGTCAGCCCATCGGGACCGAGGTCTTGCGGGTGGACACGATCTGGTCGACCAGACCGTACGCCAACGCGTCCTCGGCGGTGAGAATCTTGTCGCGTTCGATGTCATCCCGGATCTGCTCGATCGGGACCGTGGAGTGCTTCGCCAGCATGCCTTCGAGCTGCGCGCGCATCCGCAGGATCTCGTTGGCCGCGATCTCCAGGTCGGAGACCTGACCCCGGCCCACCTCGCTGTACGGCTGGTGGATCAGGATGCGGGCGTTGGGCAGCGCCATCCGCTTGCCGGGGGTGCCGGCGGCGAGCAGCACGGCCGCGGCGGAGGCCGCCTGGCCCATGCAGACCGTCTGGATGTCGGGCTTCACGAACTGCATCGTGTCGTAGATCGCGGTGAGCGCGGTGAACGAGCCGCCCGGCGAGTTGATGTAGATCGAGATGTCCCGGTCCGGGTCCATCGACTCCAGGCACAGCAGCTGCGCCATGACGTCGTTGGCCGAGGCGTCGTCGATCTGCACGCCGAGGAAGACCACTCGCTCTTCGAAGAGCTTCGCGTACGGGTCGTACTCTCGGACGCCCTGCGAGGTTCGCTCCACGAAGCGCGGAATGATGTAGCGGGATTCGGCGGCGTGGCCCTCGTAGAGGCCGGAGCCGGAGAGGTTGTTCATCGGGGTGTTCACCGTCCTGGTGATGAGCTGGCTACGGGCAGAGGAGAGGAAAGGGGGCTCAGGCAGCGCCTGTGCCGCCCCCGCCCGGTACACCGGCGGCGGAGGTCATGACCTCGTCGAGCAGGCCGTAGTCCTTCGCCTCTTCGGCGGAGAACCAGCGGTCGCGGTCGGAGTCACGGGTGACCTGCTCCACCGTCTGGCCGGTGTGGTGCGCGGTCAGCTCCGCCATCCGCTTCTTGGTGTGCAGCAGCCGCTCGGCGTGGATCTTGATGTCCGAGGCGGAGCCGGCCAGGCCGGCGGACGGCTGGTGGATCAGGATCTCCGCGTTCGGCAGCGCGAAGCGCTTGCCGGGCGTGCCCGCGCTCAGCAGGAACTGCCCCATCGAGGCGGCGAGGCCCATCGCGATGGTGACCACGTCGTTCTTGATGTACTGCATGGTGTCGTAGATCGCCATGCCGGCGCTGATGGAGCCGCCCGGAGAGTTGATGTAGAGGAAGATGTCCTTGTCCGGGTCTGCGGCAAGGAGCAACAGCTGCGCGGTGATCTTGTTGGCGATGTCGTCGTCGACCTGCTGGCCGAGGAAGATGATCCGCTCGCCGAGCAGCCGGTTGTACACCTGGTCGCCGAGGCCACCGAAGGTCGGCTCAGCGGCGGCGGAAGGCATCGGAGTCGTCACGTATCCACCTGCTCGTTGTCTGACGGCGACGGGCCGTCTCAGCGTCTTGTGCGTCTGTTGGGGCTCGGGGACGGGCGCCGCCGGCGCGGCCGACGCTGTTCGGAAAATCCCCTGCCTTGCTATCTACGGACCCTAACGCGCAGGTCGGACAACGCCATCCCGCATTGAGAACTGTTCGCTGTGAGCGCAGGGTCCCGGGCCCCTGAGGGCCCCGTGAGCGGCCTGGAAAGCCGACGGGCCCGAACACAGGCATGCGTGTGTTCGGGCCCGTCGTACGAGCGCTGGGAAGCGATCGAGGGTCAGGCTTCGTTCTTCGCGGACTCCGCGGCCTTCTCGTCGGCTGCGTCGGTCGAGTCGGCGGCGGAAGCTTCATCGGCCTTGGCAGCCGTGTCGCCTTCGCCGGACTCGACGGCCGCGGCGGACTCGTCGGACGTGGCCTCGACCGTTTCGGCGGTCTCGTCCTCGTCGTCCAGGTCCACCGTCTCGCCGTTGCCGTCGACGACCTTGACGGCCTCCACGACGACCGCGAGGGCCTTGCCGCGGGCGACCTCGCCGACGAGCATCGGCACCTGGCCGCCCTCGACGACGGCCTTGGCGAACTCGTCCGGGCTCATGTTGGAGGACTGCGCGCGGCGCATGAGGTGCTCGGTGAGCTCCTCCTGGCCGACCGACAGCTTCTCCTTGTTGACGAGCTCGTCGAGGATGAACTGAGTCTTGATGCCCTTCTCGGCCTGCTCCTTGAGCTCGGCGTCGAAGGCCTCTTCGGTCTTGTCCTGGACCTTGAGGTAAGTCTCGAGGTCCATGCCCATCTGGCCCAGCTGGTGGTTCACCAGGTTGTGCTTACGGGTCTGGATCTCGTCCTCGAGGAGCTTCTCGGGGATCGGCACCTCGACCAGCTGGAGAAGGGCGTCGAGCACCTTCTCCTGGGCCTGCGTGGCCTGGTCGAACTTCTTGGTCTGCGCGAGGCGCTTGGAGGCGTCCGCACGCAGCTCTTCAAGGGTGTCGAACTCGCTGGCGAGCTGGGCGAAGTCATCGTCGAGCTCGGGCAGTTCGCGCGACTTGACCTCGACGACGTCGACCTTGACCTCGGCCTCCTTGCCCTCGGCGGTACCGCCCTTGAGGTCGGAGGTGAAGGTCGCGCTGCCGCCGGCCTCGACGCCGGTGACGGCCTCGTCGATGCCGTCCAGCAGCTGGCCGGAGCCGATGACGTAGTCAAGGCCCTCGGCGACGCCGTCCGGAAGGACTTCGCCGTCCACCTTGGCTTCGAGGTTCAGGACCACGGTGTCGCCGTCGGCGGCGGCGCGCTCGACCGGGGAGGTCGTGGCGAAACGCTCGCGGAGCTGTTCGAGCGACGTGTCGATGTCCTCGTCCGAGACCTCGACGGCGTCCACGGTGACCTCGATGCCGGAGTAGTCCGGGATCTCGATCTCCGGACGGATGTCCACCTCGGCGGTGAAGGAGAGCAGTTCGCCGTCCTTCAGCTCGGTGATGTCCACGTCCGGCTGGCCCAGCGGATTGAGCTCAGCCTTGCTGACTGCTTCGGTGTAGAACTTCGGGAGCGCGTCGTTGACGGCTTCCTCAAGGACAGCACCGCGGCCGAACCGCTGGTCGATGACGCGCGCCGGGACCTTGCCCTGGCGGAAGCCCTTCACCGTGACCTGCTGGTTGATCTTCTTGTAGGCCGCGTCGAGGCTGTCCTTGAGCTCCTCGAAGGGCACCTCGACTGTGAACCGAACCCGAGTCGGGTTCAGGGTCTCCACGGCGCTCTTCACGGTTCGGTCTCCTTGGGGGCTGACTGCTGGGGTACTGCTGCTAGCGCCCCATGCTGTAAATCGACCTGCTGTACATCGACACAGACGGACACACGCATGCAGCTTGCATAGTAGCCGCATGGTGGATGGACCCCACAATATGATCTTGTCGATCGGGGCCGGGCAAGAGAATGCTGGTCGGGGTGGCCGGATTCGAACCGACGACCTTCCGCTCCCAAAGCGGACGCGCTACCAAGCTGCGCCACACCCCGTCGGTGCGTCACGTAGGGTACATGCCCACACGCGGCGCGGCTGCCAATTATCCGGACACGCGGCCGGTGTGCGGCGGACTGCGGCGACCCGCTACGATGTTCCGCGTACCGTCGAGGAAGTCGATCAACGGCACTCGCGGGCGTAGCTCAATGGTAGAGCCCTAGTCTTCCAAACTAGCTACGCGGGTTCGATTCCCGTCGCCCGCTCCACTTGCTCCGGCCCGGCTCGGTGATTTGTCTCACCGGCCCGGGCCGGAGGTGTTTTCGCCGCCGGCGGCCCCGCGGACACTGTGTCCGACGGTCCCGCGGCCCCCCGGATCAGAAGTTGATCTCGTTGATGGTCTGGGCGAGGGAGTCCAGGAAGCGGTTGATGGACGGGGCCATTCCGGTCGAGGCCAGGAAGAAGCCGAAGAGCACAGCGACGACCGCCGGCCCGGCCTTGATCGAGCCGCCGCGTATCAACACCACCAGGATGATCGCCAACAGCAGTACGACGGACAGTGAAATGGCCACACTGATCACACCCTCGGTCGGAACGCCTCGCCGGCCCGGGAAGCACGCGGCCGCGCACACCCCCTGCGTGGACCATCGTGCCACCAACCAGGGCCCCGGTGGAGGCCGGTGACGCATCATCGGTGAACCGCGCACCCGTCCCAGCAGCCCCGCGGATCTGCGCGGACGCACCGGAACCCACCCATGGCGGTGCTATTCGGCGCGCTGGGCGGATAGCGAATTCAGCCCGATCGTTTCGCTGTACAGGCATGCGGCGACGGTGCCATCCGAAGATGAACACGGGGTTGAATTCGAAATGTCTCGCACAGCGACTCACAGGGTCGCGACATGCCGATTAATCGGACATTCCACCGGGAGCCACCCGCGAGGCATATGCCCTGTTTAACAGGTATGAAGCATGGCGGAGCGGGCAGTTGGCGAGGTGGTCGCGGCACTGAAACAACTGACTGCATCTCTTTGTCGACTCCGCTGGTCAAGCGGCCAGAAGCAGAAATAGTGAAGGAGGGATGAGGGTTTTACGTAAAGCAGGAATCCCCGCTATGGTGCCTCAGATGTTCCCCGCTGCCATGACCCCCGCACGCGCAGTGAGGTCCAGGATCCTTTCCCCTTGTTCATGGTGGGAGGACCTGTGACGAACACCCTGCGCCCGCACGGCTATCAGAGAGCCCCGCTCCCCCCGGCCAGGGACGCGGCGCCCACGGACCACCACAGACCGCTCGCACCCGCTCCGGCGCCGGGCCGTACGGTCGAGAGCAAGCCCAAACAGCGCGACGCGTTCTTCGACAACGCGAAATATCTGGCCATCGTGCTCGTCGCCTGCGGCCACGCATGGGAGCCGCTCACCAACACCAGCCGTACGGCCGAAGCGCTGTACATGACCGTCTACACCTTCCACATGCCGGCGTTCATCCTCATCTCCGGCTATTTCTCCCGCAGTTTCGACATGCGGCCGGACCGGCTCAGGCGGCTGGTCACCGGCATCGCCGTGCCGTATGTCCTCTTCGAAGTCGCGTACACCTTCTTCAAGCGCTGGGCGGACGACGATCCTGGCCACCCGATCAGCCTGCTCGACCCCTGGTACCTCACCTGGTTCCTGGTCGCGCTCTTCATCTGGCGACTGACCACTCCGCTCTGGAAGATGGTCCGCTGGCCCATCCCGCTCTCGCTCGCGGTGGCCACTCTCGCCTCGGTCTCCCCCGACATCGGTGACGACCTCGACCTGCAACGCGTCCTGCAGTTCCTGCCGTTCTTCGTCGTCGGCCTCTGCATGAAGCCGGAGCACTTCCAGCTCATGCGGCGGCGCGAGGTCAAGATCCTGGCGGTGCCGGCCTTCGCCATCGCACTGCTGGTCGCCTACTGGGCCGGCCCCCGGATGTCCTCGGCGTGGTTCTACCACCGCGACAGCGTGCAGGAACTGACCGGACCGATCTGGTCGGGTCCGATCATGACGCTCGCGCTCTTCGGCTGTTCGATGGTGCTCACGGCGTGCTTCTTCGCCTGGGTGCCGAAGCGGAAGATGTGGTTCACAGTGCTCGGCGCGGGCACCCTCTACGGCTACCTGCTGCACGGCTTCATCGCCAAGGGCTCCCGTTTCTGGGGCTGGTTCGACGACTACGCGTGGTTGCACCGGCCCACCGGCGAGATCGCGGCCACCCTGATCGCCGCGGGCGTCATCAGCCTGCTGTGCACCCCGCCGGTGCAGCGTATGTTCCGCTTCGCCATGGAGCCCAAGATGACCTGGGCCTTCAAGAAGGACGCCGCCGAACTGGCGCGCGGCCGGGCCAAGGCCGACAGCAGCCGCTGACCCACAGCACACAAGTACCGCAGCACCGCAGCACTGACAACCACAGACAGCGTGGACGTAAGGCCCGGGTCGAGGATCGCTCCTCGACCCGGGCCTTACGCATGCGCATATCACTCATGCGCCCATCGCGCCGGCAATGCGGTGTTTTCAAGGCTTTCGGGCGGGTCGCGGTCCCGCTCGCGACCACCGGATCCAAGCTGGGGAAATCCGTGGGAGTGGCCGGAAAAGTCGTTTGGTAAACTAACCTTTAACTATTTCTTGACACCCTCTTTGCCAAATGCCGGACGCTCCCCTGGAGGAACCCACCCGCTTGCCGACGCCCGCCCGCACCGCAGTAGCCTCCGTCACCGAAAGGTCCTGACCATGGGACGCGCGGACACCCTGATCGCGATGGGCGGCGCCTTCCTGGCCGCCGCTCTGCTCGCCCGGCTCGGCGGCCGCATCGGCCTGCCCACGATCCCTCTGTTCATCCTGGCCGGCATCCTGCTCGGTCCGAACACCCCCGGCTTCGTGCTGGTCTCCGACCCGGCCGACCTGGAAATGCTCTCGGCCCTCGGCCTGGTCCTGCTGCTGTTCTACCTCGGCCTCGAATTCCACATCGACGACCTCAAGGCGGGCGGCCGCAAGATGGCCCTGGCGGGCGGCGCGTATCTCGCGCTGAACGTCGGCGCGGGGCTGGGCTTCGGCTTCGCGCTCGGCTGGGGCGCCTCGGAGGCGCTGGTCCTCGCCGGCGTGCTCGGCATCTCGTCCTCGGCGATCGTCACCAAGGTCCTGGTGGACCTGGGACGCATCGGCAATCCGGAGACCAAGCCGATTCTCGGCATCATCGTGGTCGAGGACATCTTCCTGGCGCTCTACCTCGCGGCCCTGCAACCGGTCATCTCCGGTGCCGACAGCCTGTCCGCCGCCGCGTTCCAGGCCGGCAAGGCGTTCGCCTTCCTGCTGCTGCTCGCCGCCGTCGCCCGCTGGGGCACGAAGATCATCGGCAAGCTGATCGCGACCAAGGACAACGAGCTGCTCGTCATCTCCTTCCTGGGCGCCGCCGTGCTGGTCGCGGGCATCTCCGAGGAGTTCGGGGTGGCCGACGCGATCGGCGCGTTCATGGTCGGCCTGATGCTGGGCAACACCACCTCCGGCGACCGGATCCGCGAACTCGTGCACCCGCTGCGGGACGCGTTCGGCGCGATCTTCTTCTTCGCGTTCGGCCTCTCCATCGACCCGGGCGACCTGCCCACGGTCGTCTGGCCGGTGCTCATCGCCGTCGTGATCACCATCGGGATGAACCTGATCGCCGGGCTGCTCGCCGCCCGGCTCTACCGCTTCGGGCCGGGCCCCGCGGCCAATATCTCCACCACCCTGCTGGCCCGGGGGGAGTTCGCACTGATCCTGGCCACCATGGCCGCGGCGGCGGGGCTGGACGAACGGCTCTCGCCGTTCATCGCGGGCTATGTACTCGTCCTCGCCGTACTCGCGCCGCTGGCCGCAGGGCAGTCGCACCGGCTGGCGCGGCTGCTGCCGGGCGGCAAGGACGACCCGCGGAAGCCGCAGGCACCGGAGACGCAGGCCGAGCCGGAGCCGGAGCCCGCGGGCAGCGGCTCGGGCTGAGCCCGGGTGCCGGCCGACCGTACGGTCCGGGACGGCCGCTCCCGTTCAGCAGTCCCGAATTCAGTCCCGGCAGATCAGCAGCAGCGCGCGGTCGTCGTTGACATCCTTGGCCACGGCTTCGATGAGATGCCAGGCCGCGCCGCGGAAACCGACCGTGACATAGCGGTCGGCTTCGCCGGTGAGCCGGTCGATGCCCTCGCTGATGTCCCGGTCGGATGACTCCACGAGGCCGTCGGTGAACAGCATCAGCACGTCCCCCGGCCGCAGTGAGCCCTTGACCGGGTGGAACTCCGCCCCGCCGTATACCCCGAGCAGCGGCCCGTCCGCCGCCTTCTCCTCCCAGCGACCGGTACCGGCGTTGAGCTGGACGCCCGGCAGGTGCCCGGCGGACAGCAGCTGGTAGTCGCCGGTGTCCAGGTCGAGGACGAGATGGACCGAGGTCGCGAAGCCCTCGTCCCAGTCCTGCCGCAGCAGATAGCCGTTGGCCGCGGGCAGGAAGCCCTCCGGCGGCAGCGAGCCGACGAGGCCGCCGAAGGCGCCGGAGAGCAGCAGCGAGCGGGAGGCCGCGTCCATGCCCTTGCCGGAGACGTCGGTGAGGACGACCTCCAGGACATGCCCGCCGTGGGTGCGCGAGGCGACCACGAAGTCGCCGGAGAAGGACTGGCCGCCGGCCGGGCGGAGCGCCATCTCGTGGTGCCAGCCCTTGGGCAGCCTCGGCAGCTTGCTCTGCACCCGGATGCGTTCGCGCAGGTCGAAGAGCATGGTGCCGCCGCGCCGCCAGGGCACTCCGACGCGGCTGCGGAACTGCGCGATGAGCAGGCCGACGAGCCCGACGGCGGCGACCACCAGGACGGTGCCCGGGGTGACCCGGTCCGATCCCTCGGTGTACGGGCCGAGCACCGCGGCCTCGACGATCAGCGCGACGGCGGCAGCCGCGTACAGCCCGAGCAGGCTGGCGGGGCGCAGCAGCAGCCCGCCGACGACGATCGGCACCACCAGGGCGGCGGGCGAGCACCACAACGGCTGCGCGATGGTGGCGCAGGCGATGGTGGGTATGGAGATCAGCAGGGCGGCGAGGGCGATCCAGTCCGCGCCGTCGCCGCGGAAGTAGTCGACCCCGGACTTGCGCAGGTTGATGCGGACCCGGTGCAGCGATTTGCGCAGCCGGGCGGTCTGGGTCTCCGCTCTTCCGTCCCCCACCGCCACCCTCCGTCCGGAGCGCCGCGCGCTCTGCTGGGCGCAACGCGCCGTTGCACCGGGACACTATCCACCCATTCGGCGGCGCGTCGATTCACGGCGCGCCAAAGAGGCCCACAGACCGGAATTCCCGTTCTAAATCCGCTCGCATGACCGGGAATCCCCTGATAGGCATACGTCATGTCGACTGAGTTGCGGGTGCTGCGTCCCACCGAATGGGACGAGTGGTACGGAAAGTTGGAGCTGGCCTTCGGTGGGGTTGCCGAGCAGGCCGATGAGCGCGCCATGTGGCGGGATCTGACCGAGATCGACCGGTCGATCGGCGTCTGGGACGAGGACGAGTGCATCGGGACGACGAGCGCCTTCACCTTCCGGCTGTCGGTGCCGGGCGGCGGGCTGGTCCCGGCGGCGGGCGTGACGATGGTGAGCGTGCTGTCCACGCACCGGCGGCGCGGGGTGCTGCGCTCCATGATGCGGCGGCAGTTGGACGACGTCCACGCGCTGGGCGAGCCGCTGGCCGTGCTGACGGCCTCCGAGCCGGAGATCTACGGCCGGTTCGGCTACGGCATGGCGACCGAGCAGCTGCACGCGGAGATCGATACGAGCCGGGTGCGGCTCACGGTGCCCGAGGGCGCCGACGCGGTGCGGCTGCGCCTGGTCAAGCCCGAGGACGCGCGGGAGGCGTGCGAGGCGGTGTACGCGCGGAAGGTCACCGCCCGGCCGGGGATGCTGGCCAGGCAGCCGGGCTGGGAGCGGCTGCCGCTGCTCGATCCGCCCGGCGACCGGAAAGGCGACTCGCCGCTGCTGTGCGTGCTGGCCGAGCTGGACGGCGAGGTGGTGGGGTACGCGCGCTACGCGATCAACCCGGAGTGGGAGCCGGCGGGCCCGAAGGGGCTGGTGCGGCTGTACGACTTCGAAGCCCTGTCACCGGCCCCGCGCGCCGCGCTCTGGCGCTTCCTGTTCGAGATCGATCTGACCTCGAAGCTGCGGGCCCGCAATCTCCCGGTGGACGCGGCGCTGCTGCACATGGTTTCGGACATCCGGCGCTGCGCGGTGGGTGTCCGCGACTCGCTGCATGTGCGGCTGGTGGACGTGGGGGCCGCGCTGGAGGCCCGTACGTACGCGGCGCCGGTGGATGTCGTCTTCGAGGTCGCGGACGCGTTCTGTCCGTGGAACGAGGGGCGGTGGCGGCTGACCGGCGACGCCAAGGGGGCTTCCTGCGAGCGCACCGAGGACCCGGCCGAGCTGGAGCTGTCGGTACGGGAGCTGGGCGCGGCCTACCTCGGCGGGATTCCGCTGAGCGCGCTGGCCTCGGCCGGCCGGGTGCGGGAGTTGCGCCGGGGCGCGCTGGCGGAGGCGTCGACGGCGTTCCGGAGCGATGTGGCGCCTTGGCTGCCGCACGGCTTCTAGCCTGTGCCGTGACCGGCGATTGAGGGCACCCGTCCACCGGCCCGCGGCCGAAGATCAACGTCGCTGGCAGCCGGGACACCAGAAAAGGTTGCGTGCGGCGAGTTCCGCACTACGGATCTCGCCGCCGCACAGATGGCAAGGCTGCCGGGCCCGTCGGTACACGTACACCTCGCCGCCGTGGTCGTCGACGCGCGGTGCGCGGTTCATCGCCTCGGGCAGGTGCTCGGGGCGGACGGTGTCGATCCGGTTGTTCCGTACGCCCTCGCGCATCAGGAGGACCAGGTCGGCCCAGATCGCGTCCCATTCGCGGCGGGTGAGGTCGCGGCCGAGCCGGTACGGGTCGACGCCGTGCCGGAAGAGGACCTCGGCGCGGTAGACGTTGCCGACGCCCGCGAGGACCTTCTGGTCCATCAGCAGGCCGGCGATCGTGCTGCGGCTGCGCGAGATCCGGGCCCAGGCGCGCTCGCCGCCGGCGCCTTCGGCGGCGGGGCGCAGCGGGTCGGGGCCGAGGCGCTCGTGTATCGCCTGCTTCTCGCCGTCGGTGATCAGCCCGCAGGTGGTGGGGCCGCGCAGGTCCGCGTACGCCGTGGGGGTCGCGAGCCGCAGTCGTACGGTGTCGGTGGGCGGCGGGGCCTGGCCGGTGCCGAAACCGAGTCTGCCGAAGAGGCCGAGGTGGATGTGGACCCAGCCGGTCGCCTCGAAGCCGAGGAAGAGGTGCTTGCCGTGCGCCTCGGCCTCGTCCAGCACCTGGCCGTTGATCAGTGCCGCGCCGTCCGCGAATTTGCCCTGCGGACTGGCGGCGAGCACGGGCCGGCCGCCGAAGGTCTCGAAGTGGTCGGCGGCCAGCCGGTGGATGGTGTGCCCCTCGGGCATCGGGCGGTCAGTCCTGCCGGGGGTGGTGGGCCGGGATCGCGGGGAGGTTGCCGGTCAGCTCGTAGGTGGTGAGCATCTCGATGCGCCGGGTGTGCCGCTCCTCGCCGGAGTACGGGGTGTCCAGGAAGACCTCGGCGAACCTGGTCGCCTCTTCCCTGGTGTGCATCCGGCCGCCGATGCTGATCACGTTGGCGTTGTTGTGCTCGCGGCCGAGGGCGGCGGTCTGCTCGCTCCAGGCCAGTGCGGCGCGTACGCCTCTGACCTTGTTGGCGGCCATGGCCTCGCCGTTGCCGGAGCCGCCGATCACGATGCCGAGGGCCTCGGAGTCCGCTGCGGTGCCTTCCGCGGCACGCAGGCAGAACGGCGGGTAGTCGTCCTGGGCGTCATAGATGTGCGGGCCACAGTCGACGGGCTCGTGGCCTTGGGCCTTGAGCCATTCCACGAGGTGGTTCTTGAGTTCGAAGCCGGCATGGTCGGAGCCGAGGTACACGCGCATGGCACCGAGTGTGACATGGACGCGGGTGGGCAACCGCCGATGGGTGTGCTCCTGCGTTTTGTCGGGTGAGGCGAATGCAACGATCCGGAATCAGGGGTTCCGTGAACGTTCTCCCTGCGTTTGAATGCGGGAGCTCGAAACCCGAGAACTTTAAGGATTGTGCATGAGCGCGCAACCGACGATTACCGTAGAGGGCCCGCCCTCCGACGGCACCGGCCGGGATTCGTCCTCCGGCCCCTCCGATGGTCTCCAGGCCGGACTCAAGAACCGCCACCTGTCCATGATCGCGATCGGCGGCGTCATCGGCGCCGGTCTGTTCGTCGGCTCAGGCGCCGGCATCAAGGCCGCGGGCCCCGGCATCCTCGTCTCGTACGCGCTGGCCGGCCTGATGGTCGTCCTCGTGATGCGGATGCTCGGCGAGATGGCCGCCGCCGACCCGTCCTCCGGGTCCTTCTCCGCCTACGCGGACCGGGCGCTCGGCCGCTGGGCCGGCTTCACGATCGGCTGGCTGTACTGGTTCTTCTGGGTCGTGGTGCTCGCCGTCGAGGCGACCGCCGGCGCGGGCATCCTCACCGGCTGGGTCCCGGGCGTCCCGCAGTGGGCCTGGGCGCTGATCGTGATGGTGGTGCTGACCGCCACGAACCTGGTCTCGGTCGGCTCGTACGGCGAGTTCGAGTTCTGGTTCGCGGGCATCAAGGTCGTCGCGATCGCCGCGTTCATCGTGATAGCCGGCCTCGCCGTCTTCGGCGTGCTGCCGGACACCGAGGCGGTCGGGCTGACCAACCTGACCGGCGAGGGCGGATTCCTGCCCAACGGGCCGGGCGCGATCCTGTCCGGAATGCTGTTGGTCGTCTTCTCCTTCATGGGCAGCGAGATCGTCACGCTGGCGGCGGGCGAGTCCGCCGACCCGGTGAAGATGATCAGCAAGGCCACCAACAGCGTGATCTGGCGCATCGGCATCTTCTACCTCGGCTCGATCGCGCTCGTCGTGACCCTGCTGCCGTGGAACGCCCCGGCCATCGTCAAGCACGGCCCGTACGTCGCCGCGCTGGACGTGATCGGCATCCCGCACGCCGGCACCGTGATGGACGTCATCGTGCTGACCGCCGTGCTGTCCTGCCTCAACTCCGGCCTCTACACCGCTTCGCGGATGGCCTTCTCGCTCGGCCGGCGCGGTGACGCGCCCAAGTCCTTCGGTCAGGTCAACAAGCGGGGCGTGCCCGCCGTCGCGATCTGGTCCTCGGTGGCCTTCGGCTTCATCGCCGTCATCTTCAACTACACGTCGCCGGACACGGTGTTCGACTTCCTGCTGAAGTCCTCCGGCGCGGTGGCGCTCTTCGTCTGGCTGGTCATCTGCTTCTCGCAGCTGCGGATGCGCAAGATCATCGAGCGGGACATGCCGGAACGGCTGACCGTGAAGATGTGGCTCTACCCGTATCTGACGTACGCGACGATCACACTGATCCTCTTCGTCGTCGGCTACATGTTCTACGACAAGGACGGACGCCAGCAGATGGTGCTGTCCGTCGCCGTGGGCGTGCTGGTGCTCGCCATCGGCCTGGTCCTCGACCAGCGCCGCAACAGGCTCGCGGCCGTCAAGGCGTAGCGGCGTACACCCGGGGACCGGGTTCCGGGGAGGCACGGCGTCCCGGAACCCATCCCGGAAACACGGACGCGCCGCGCGGTGGGGACACCGGGCGGCGCGTCCGTGTGTGGCGCGTCTGTACGTGGCGTGGCTGTTCGTCAGCCCTGGCGGCCGGCCAGCTTCCAGGCGGTGGGCAGCAGTCCCATCGCCAGGGCGGCCTTGAGGGCGTCGCCGATCAGGAACGGCGTGAGGCCGGCGGCGAGCGCCTGGCCGAAGGAGAGATCCGCGGCCAGCGCGAGGTACGGAACGCCGATCGCGTAGATCAGCGCCGAACCGGCGGCCATGGTGCCGACCGTCCGCAGCATCCCGCGGTCGCCGCCGCGCCGGGCCAGCGCGCCGACCACGGTGACCGCCAGCAGCATGCCGAGCACATAGCCGAACGAAGGGGCCGCGGTGCCCGAGCCGCCCTCGGCGAACCAGGGCATCCCCGCCATGCCGATGACGGCGTACAGCGCCATCGACAGGAAGCCGCGGCGGGCGCCGAGCGCCGAGCCGACGAGCAGCGCGGCGAAGGTCTGGCCGGTCACCGGGACCGGGGAGCCGGGCACCGGCAGGGCTATCTGGGCCGCGACGCCGGTGAGGGCGGCGCCGCCGAGCACCAGCACCGCGTCGCGCACCCGGGCGCGGGAGACGGTGGCGGCGGGCAGCAGGTCGGCCAGGACCGAACCGGGTCGGAGGGTGTCGGCGGCAGTGCTCATCGGGGCTCCCCGGGGTGGGTGGGCAGGAAGGAACACCGTGACGTTAGCCCACGAGTTAACGTGCGATCACCGTGTGCCATCGACAAAGGCACGATCGTGCCGTTGGTGGGTTCCGCACATCCGCCGGCCACCGAACGGCGCGTCCGCGCCGCGCGTTTCCGCTGCTCACGTGACGCTTGTCACGCACATGGCAGTGGAGGGGGAATCCTTTTGCGGTGGAGGCCAGGCGGTGGGGAGACTGTTGAGTCCCACCAAAGAGCTCTGCTGAAGCAGTCACCTCGACCGAAGCGGTCGCCGCTGTCCAACCGGTCCTCCCCGTCGAACCAGTCGTTCCTGTCGAACCAGTCGTTCCCGAAGAACCTGACGAGAGTACGAGCGCCATGCACGAGGCAATAGCCCCCAAGACCGACGCCGAGCCGGGCTCCGGGAGCGGCGGCACGGGTTCCGGTCCCCGCGACGGTTCCGGCACCGCTCCCCGTCCCGGTCCCGCTCCCGGCACCCCTTCCGGTCCCGGCCCCGGCGAGCGCGAGCCGCTCGCCGCCGGGCTCAAGCAGCGCCACCTGACCATGCTCGGCCTCGGCGGGGTGATCGGCGCGGGGCTCTTCGTGGGCTCCAGCGGCGGGATCGCGGTGGCCGGGCCCGGCATCGTCGTGTCGTACCTGATCGCGGGCACGCTCGCGATGCTGGTGATGCGGATGCTCGGCGAGATGTCGTCCGCGATGCCCGCGTCCGGGTCCTTCTCGGTGCACGCGGAGCGGGCGTTCGGCCGCTGGGCCGGGTTCAGCGTGGGCTGGCTCTACTGGTTCCTGCTGGTCGTCGTGCTGGCCGTGGAGGCCACGGGCGCGGCGACCATCGCCTCGGGCTGGGTGCCGTCCGTACCGCAGTGGGCGTGGGTGCTGCTGTTCATGGTGGTGTTCACCGTCGCCAACCTCGCGGCCGTGAGCAACTTCGGCGAATTCGAGTTCTGGTTCGCGGCGTTGAAGATCACCGCGATCGTGCTCTTCCTGGGCCTGGGCCTGCTGGCCATCCTGGGAGTGCTGCCGGACACCGACCCGGTCGGCATGACCAACCTCACCGGGCAGGGCGGCTTTCTGCCGAACGGCTGGAGCGGGGTGATCTCGGGCGTGCTCGCCGTCGTCTTCGCCTTCGGCGGCCTGGAGGTCGTCACGATCGCCGCCGCCGAGTCGGACGACCCGGCCCGCGCGGTCGGCCGCGCGGTGCGCAGCGCGGTGTGGCGCATCCTCCTCTTCTACGTCGGCTCGATGCTCGTCATCGTCGCCGTTCTGCCGTGGACCTCGATGAAGCCGGGGCAGAGCCCGTACGTCGCGGTGCTGGACCACATCGGGGTGCCGGCCTCCGGGCAGATCATGAACATCGTGGTGTTCGTCGCGCTGCTGTCGGCGCTCAACGCCAACCTGTACGGCTCGTCACGGATGGTGTTCTCGCTGGCGGAGCGCGGTGAGGCGCCGCGCGCGCTGCTGCGGGTGTCGGGCGGCGGGGTGCCGCGGCGGGCGGTGCTCGCCTCGGTCGCCTTCGGCTTCGTCTCGGTGCTGCTGAATCTCCAGTGGCCCGATTCGGTCTTCCTCTACATGCTCAACGCGGTGGGCGCGGTGCTACTGGTGGTGTGGGGGCTGATCGCGGCGTCCCAACTGCGGCTGCGCCGACGGCTGGAGCGCGAGGCGCCGGAGAAGCTGACGCTGAAGATGTGGTGCTTCCCGTGGCTGACCTGGGTCGCGCTGGGCGCGATGGTCATCGTCCTGGTGCTGATGCTGACCGACGACACCGCGCGCCCGCAGGTGCTGTGGTCGGGGGCCGCGACCGGTGCGGTGCTGCTGGTGGCGTTTCTGCGGGAACTGCGCGGCAAGCGCTCCTGAGGACGGGGGCGGGGCGGGCGCGGAGAGGCCGAGCGGACCCGGCCGGCCCTGCGCGACTCAGCCCGGCCCGGATGCCGCGCTCGATGACGCAACGAACCGGAAGCGAAGCGTCACCGCGGTGTCTGAATATCGGACAGTCCTGTCCGCGGTGTTGTCCTGAGCGGACGCTCCCACCACACTAAGGCCGCCCCGCCCCCGCTCTCTCACGTACTGGACGCACATGACCATCACCCGGACACCTGTCGCCGCACCCAGCGACTCCCCTCTGTCCAACGGCCTCAAGCAGCGGCACCTGTCGATGATCGCCCTGGGCGGTGTGATCGGTGCCGGGCTCTTCGTAGGCTCCGGCGCGGGCATCGCCGCCGCCGGACCGTCGATCGTGCTGGCCTATGCGATATCCGGCCTGCTCGTGATGCTCGTGATGCGGATGCTCGGCGAGATGTCGGCGGCCAACCCGGCCTCGGGCTCGTTCTCCGTGCACGCCGAGCGGTCGATCGGTCCCTGGGCCGGCTTCACCGCGGGCTGGATGTTCTGGATTCTGCTCTGTGTGGGCATCGCGGTCGAGGCCATCGGCGCGGCGAAGATCATGACCGGCTGGTTCCCCGGCACCGAGTCCTGGATCTGGGTCCTGCTGTTCATGGCCATGTTCTGCGCCGCGAACCTCGCGGCCGTCAGCAACTTCGGCGAGTTCGAGTTCTGGTTCGCCGCGATGAAGATCGCCGCGATCGGGCTGTTCCTGGTGCTGGGCGTGCTCGCCGTGCTCGGCCTGCTGCCGGGCACCGACTCCCCCGGCGGCTCCAACCTCAGCGGAACCGGCGGATTCATGCCGAACGGGATGGACGGCATGGTCATCGGCCTGCTGGCGTCCGTGTTCGCGTACGGCGGGCTGGAGACGGTGACGATCGCCGCCGCCGAGTCCGAACAGCCGGTCAAGGGCGTCGCGCGGGCCGTGCGCTCCGCGATGTGGCGGATCGCGCTGTTCTACGTCGGCTCGATGCTGGTCGTGGTCACCCTGATCCCGTGGAACGACCCCGCGGTGGTGGCCGACGGACCGTATGTGGCGGTCCTGGAACACCTGGACATCCCGGCGGCCGGCGAGATCATGAACGTCATCGTGCTGGTGGCGCTGCTCTCCGCGATGAACGCGAACATCTACGGCGCCTCCCGGATGTCGCACTCGCTGATCGCGCGCGGCGAGGGCCCCAAGGCACTCGGCAGGATCAGTGGCGGGGTGCCGCGCCTGACGGTGCTCGCCTCCTCCGTCTTCGGCTTCTTCGCGGTGCTGCTGAGCTACTGGTGGCCGACCACCGTCTTCACCTGGCTGCTCAATATGGTCGGCGCGGCCGTGCTGGTGGTGTGGGGCTTCATCGCCGCCGCGCAGCTGCGGATGCGCGGCCGGCTGGAGCGCGAGTCGCCGGAGAAGCTCGTGGTGAAGATGTGGTTCTTCCCGGTGCTGACCTGGGTCGCGCTGCTCGGGGTGCTGGGCATCCTGGTGCTGATGGCCCGCCAGGACAGCACGCGGGTCCAGCTCTACTCCACCGGCGGGCTCGCGCTCGCGCTCGCGGTCGTCGGCTACGTACGGCAGCGCACGGCACCGCGGCGCACGGCGGCCCCGAAGGGCTGACCTGCGACGTAGGCCGAGGCGGGGGGGGGGGG